>DMXI01000624.1 GCA_003483885.1 Microscillaceae bacterium | reverse complement strand
TTGTGGATTCAAGACAATATTATGTTCCAAATTTCCCTCCCACAATTCTTCGCAAATAACAGCCCTCTTAAGTTGTCATCTCCATTGATGTGTTTTGGGTAGTGGGAGGGAAATTTGGAACATAATATTGTCTTGAATCCACAATTCTGAAGCAATCTTTTGGGGCTGTATTTCCACAATTTCTCAAAGATCAGTACGCAGGAAGAATCTGTTGATAAGACAAGGGCAAGGAAGCATAATGAGGACCTGTCTTTAGTATTCTTTTTTTTGGTTAAAAAATCCAAGTTATGGCAATACAAGCAGATATTTCACTGCGTTCAATATGACAAGTGGGGTGGGGCCTACCCAAATAAAAAGCGACTTTCCACTAATCCAGAAAGCCGCTTTTTGCAAAATAAAACCTTAAGCAATCCAGCAACGCCTCACTATTGAATCAATTCCTCATAACGAGTCTGATCAAGGGTAAATACCACCTGCTCAAGAGTGGCTTTCCAGGCTTCTATTTGCGGAGATTGTGCTACCTCAATTTGCTCCAAAATATCATTTACCTGGGTAATATGATACACCGAATGTTGTTTCAACTGCTCTAAATAAGGTTGTAACAAAGCTTGCTCTTCTTCCGACAAAGTGGGGCGAGCCAAGCCACAAGGTGTTGCTTTGGAGCGATCTTCTGAGGAGGTAGGTATTGCTTCGGTATTTGCCAATGGCAGCAATAACCAAAACGTAGTGCCTTTGCCCAATGTGCTTTCTACCCCAATTTGTCCCTCTTGAGCCTCCACTGCCATTTTGCAAAAAGTGAGCCCTAGCCCGGTGGAAGATTTCCTGAGTGTGCCATGCCGATAAGGATCAAAAACCTGCGTCAATTCCTGAGGAGCAATACCTACCCCCGTATCGGTTACCTTAATTTTAACCTGGCCAGTAAGTGTTTCAGCGTAATGAATCGTGACTTTACCCGGGGCTGGGGTATACGAAAACGCATTATGTAGCAAGTTGACCAACACCCGAAGCAATAAATCCTGATCAGCCATTACTGCCAAGGTTTCTTGAACTTGATGGTGAATATCTAACCCTTTGGCCTGAGCCAGCCAACTTACCTGTGCAATGGCTTGGCTACACAGTTTGTGCAAACAAAGCGGCTGAAGCTGAAGGGAAAGCTGCGCTTGCTGCATTTTTTGTGTATCCAGCATATTTTGAATCAAAAACATCATGCGTTGCCCTGCTTGATGAATGGTGGGTTGGTCTTGAGCCAAGACCGTATCTTCAGAAAGCGTAATAATGGCTTGCAGAGGGTTTTTAAGATCGTGAGCAATCATGTGGGTGGTTTGCTCCTTAAACTGGTCCAATTCCTTCAATTGATGAAAGGCCTTTTCCAAAGTTTGCTTTTGTTCCTGAACCATCTGGTTTTGGGTTTCTAAAGCTTGATTGGTATTGGCCAAAGTGTCTCGCTGGTGCAAAATAATGTCTGCCTTAGAGCGAATCTCTTCTTCGTTTTGTTGTAAGATGTGGTTTTTTAGCAAAATGTCATCTTTTTGGGCTTTTAGCTTGGTATTTAACCTCCGTTGCAAGTGTTGGCTGCGCCACACCGACAAGGCAAACAAGCCAAGAATGACCAAAATAATCAGAGACAGGATGCTGATCCACCACTGAAATTGTCGAGCTGCTTTTTCTTTCGCAAGTTGAGCTTGCATGGCCGCTTTTTGTTTCATTTGTGTGCGCTGAAGTGAATCCTTCTCTTGGTTAAACTTAAAACGATCCTCCAGTTGAGTAATTTGACGAATGTTTTGTTCATTGAGCAGACTATCGGCCATTTGTTTAAAAAGTATGTGGTTTTTCAGGGCTTTTTGTAGCTGCCCAGTAGCCTGATAAACTTTGGCTAAATACTCTGCCGAGGTTCTGACTATAGTCGCCCTTCCCGCTCTTTGGGCAATTTGTTTGCCTTGCTCAAGGTGTTGTTGGGCCTTAGGGTAGTTTTTTTGCATGTAATAAGCAATTCCCAAGTTAGTCCAGGCTGTTGCTGAAAAATCTTTTTCTCCTTTTTGTTGATGAAGCTTTAGGGCTTTTTTAAAATGTACCTTGGCCTGATCTATTTGGTCATTAGCCAAACAAAATTCTCCAAGTTCCAGGTAGATTTGAGCAATTCTGCTCGTATCACCAATTTGTCGACTTATTTGAAGGCTTTTTTGAAGGCTTTTTTCGGCCTGTGAGTTATTGTTGAGCTGATGATACACTTGCCCCAGGGAATTATAGATGTGTGCTAGCTCCCTTTTATTATCAATTTGCTGGCTTAGCACCAGGGCTTTTTGATATGTTTTCAAAGCATTGTAATATTCACCTCTGAGTTTATAAAGGTTGGCAATATTGCTGTGGTTTTTTATTAAATTTCTTTGATTCCCAATTTGGGTATTCATTTTCAGGGCTTGCTGATATTTTGTCAATGCTTCGGGGTAATTGCCTCGTTTGAAGTAAAAATTCCCTAGACTATTGTAGTTACGGGCCAATCCTCCTTTATTGCCAATTTGCTGATTAATCTTGAGTGATTGGCGATGCATTTCTAATTCTTTAGCATGATTTCCTAAATGTTTATGGATCACCCCCATGTTATTGTAGCAAACTGCAATCCCCTTTTTCTTTCCTATTTGTTTAAATAGGTTAAGTGCCTGTTGGTACATTTTCAATGCTTGAGGATAGTTACTTTGGTACAGATAAATATTGGCCAAATTGGTGTAGCAAGAAGCCATTCCTCTTTTACTATTTAATTGCCGAGTAATTTTAAGGGCTTGTTGATATACTTTCGTAGCTTTTGGATAATTGCCTTGGTGAGAATATATAATGCCTTGATTATTAAGACTTTGAGCCACCCCTATTTGGTTACCTATTTGGGTATTGATATCGAGGGCTTGCTGGTACATTTTCAGGGCTTTAGAAGGTTTACCGCGAAGCTTATAATAATCCCCCAGACCATTGTAGGCATTGCTTAGTCCTTTTTTATAATCGGCTTTTTGGGCGATTTTCAAAACTTGATCTAAAAGTTTTGCAGCTTCAGGAAAGCTTTTTCGGTATAATTTGAAACAAGCCAATCGGTACCAGGCATCGGCTATCCCAGCTTGATAATCAATTTTTTTGGCCAATTGGATGGCTTGACTAGTATAGTTTATAACCTTTACCGAATCAACGGCATATTCCTTAGACAATTGATTATAGATATCTACGCTTTGCTTTACCGAAATACCAGTTTTGAGTTTCTTTTGCAAAGAATCTATGGTGTGTTTGTTTTGACACAAGCCAGCATAAGGCAACAAGCAAATGCTGAGGCATAGGTAAAAGAATTTCATTTGACAAGTGCTTTTGTGGTGACAGCATATTTGTGGTAAAGGTTGTTACAAATAGAACAGCCTTTACCATGCAATCAACAGGATAAACTTTATTAAATTGGAATGCTGGGTTACTGAAAAAGAATGATGAAGCAATGAGTGCTCTCCTAATGAGGAAAAGGCTATTTCTTGATACTTTAGGTGAAATCAAGGATTGAATAAAGTTGAAAAACAGCCTTCCAACATTAGCAGTGCTATCTCACAGTATCAATATAAAGAAATGCAGATACATAGGAATATGGCTCCTCACCTCATTGTATTTTAGTACTGCTGAATAAAACTTCCGAGTTTTTCCTGAGGCGATAACTTTAGCTTCTTTTTTATTCGATAACAAGCCGTTTCTACGCCTTTGTAAGAAATATGCAATAGCTGAGCGATATCCTTGTGCGCCAAGTTAATCTTCAGGTAAGCACATAATCTTAAATCATTTGCGGTAAGGTGATGAAACTCGGCCTTTAAACGAGTAAAAAAATCTGGATGTACTTCCTCGAAATGAAGTTTAAATTTATCCCAATCATTATCCGATTGGAGGTTTTCTCGAATAGTTTTACTAAGACTCTGCAAAGGGTAGGGAGCAGTAGAAGCCTGATCTAGCTTCTGTTGTATATTGGTCAGTAACTTGTTTTTTTGTACTACCTGGATCATAGTACTAGACAGCTCTCGATCTTTGTGATCAATGACCGATTGCATCAATTGCTTCTCCCGTTTGTGCAGTTCGGCCAGGCGCAAAGCTGTTCTGGAGCGTGCCAATAATTCTACCTTGCTAAAGGGTTTACGTAGGTAATCTACTGCGCCAGCTTCAAGCGCCTTTTCCAAGTGGGCATCTTCTACATTTACCCCAGTAGTAATGATTACTGGAATATGTTGAGTGGTTTCTTGCGCTTGTAGATGTTGTATGACCTCTATGCCGTTAAGCCCTGGCATTTGCCAATCAGTAATAATCAAGTCGGGAAGTTGATCGAGCGCAAGCTGAAGAGCTACTTGGCCTTCAGGGGCACTCCATAAATCGTATTTTGGGTGAGTACCCGAAAAACACCTAAAGGCTGCTTTGATAACAGACGGGTCATCGTCTACTACCAAGATACGCTTAGGCTTGGTTGATTTAGTATGAATCATTTTGAGGGTAGTTAATGTAATATAATTCGTCAATATTTGAATGTAGTTGAGTGATTAGGGTTGTTGATGTCTTTTAGCGATTTTAATAGTATTAATTTACTTATAAAATAACAATATACAATACCTCCCTATGATAAAAGTCAGGTAATGCCTGCTATAAGGAATGGTTCCAATATGTTATAGTAACCATTCGAACCAATGGCTCTTCATTGCGCTTTTATATTATTTTGTTGTTGTATTCTTTTGTTCAAATACTGCGATCCCTACCAAAAAAATAAGCCAGACTTTCCACTAAAAACACCTGTTGGCAAAGAAAGCCATTTGCCTAAATCAAGCTTAATACCTACCGTATTTCCTCCTGTAAAGCAAATAGTTCGAAAAAGATAAATCTAATATTTGAATGAAACGATAGAGGATATGCTATCTGTGAAAAGTTATATAATTACCCTCTTTGCTTATTGGGTAATGCCATGTAGGGGTTTTAAAGGGAAGAGCAGGTCTGGAGAATGAATAATATTGTTTTGGTTGTTAATTCATTGATAATCAGGTGTTTGGTTATGGTTTGTTTTCTTGCTTTAAAGTGCCTCAAACATCAGTATTTAATACTTTGTCTAATGGGCGATGCCATGTAGGGATTTTAGAGGGAGTGCAATTTTTGGGGGTAAAAATTAGTGCTCTACATTGCATCCATAATACAACGCAACATAGTTGGTAAGCCTCATAAATCTAACGATTTAATGGAGGCCTTTTTAACTAAATAGTTGACTTGTATCGGTAGGTAAATACCTGATGTACTTGGTACTTTCATCAACCCCCTGTTTGTAGAGGATTGACTGTAAAGTGAAGCAATTATCAATCTTGATAATTTACAATAAAAAAGCAACAAAGCTTTTTCTAAAAATCACAAAACACAAATTATATTACTCTTTATTTTATGAAAAGTTATTTGAAAACTGTGCGCATAGCTGCCTTTACGGCAATGTTAGCCACCTTAACCCTGTTTAGTTGTAAAAAACAAGAAAATGTTGAGCCAACCCCAAATCAAGAAGTACTGGATACTGAAACAATAGTAGGTGCTTCCGAAGCCGTGGTAGTAGGTGAAAAAGGAAAGCAAATCCCTTTGAGCGAATTTAAGAAACAGGTAGCAAGTAACGCAAACAAATCTAACGCCAGGGTAGTAAGTGGAAGAATACCTGTGACGAGATCTTTGGTAGAGGCTTACGCCAATTCTCACCGAGGATCGGTCTCTCAATTAAGTTGGATCAAGCAAAAATACTCAGATATGTTTGGTAGAACAACAAGTTATCTTGACGGGGTAAGTTTTGGTGAGCATCAGTTTGGTAGTGGTCACAATGCTTCTTCAAACCAGGGCTGGATTGCCCATGTAAATTATCGGTTTGACAAAGTCGGGGGTGTTGGTACAGTAGAAACCCCTTGGTCAAATGTAACATTTTTGGAAATATCGGCACCTAGCAATGCGGATTTGCCAATTCAACAGGGTGGTGATTTTCTCAGAGCCACCAAAACGGAGGAATCATCATTAACAAAGACCAAGACTCACGGAATCGATTTGGGATTCTCGGTAGAATATCAGTTTACTAAACTGGTGAAGTTAACGGGTTCAGTAAATTACAGTTTTAGCAGTGCGGTAGCCACCATGACTGGCGAGTCGAATTCTGAAACAATCGTTGTGCGTTACTATGGTAACTTGGTAATACCAAGGGGCAAAACGTGTAGATTAATGTTACAAACTAAAGAGGTAGAAACGTATCAGAAATACAGAGCAAAGACTTGGTTTGATGGCTACGTAGGAGGGAATTACAGCAGAAGAGTAGACGGGGCTTACTTCTGGGCACACGCAGCGTCCCTTTTCTTTGATAAGGCACATAATAAATACCAGGAAGTGACCCAAGCTGAAACATATCCAGGTTTCCGTTATATTCTAACAAACTGTCGCTAATCTCACTTTGTCTGGCTGCACTGACGATGTAGCCAGACAAAACCTTATCATCTTAAAATTCACTTATTTTATTAACCTGTTATTATCATGAAGAAGTCAATCCTAATTTCTCTGTTTAGCCTGCAATTACTTATCCTGGGAGGCGTAGCTATCACGGCTTACTATACTTTCCTCAATAAAAGCCAGATTCAAACCACTCAGAAAAAGTTAGAGAGTACTTTTACCTTTATGGATAAAATGGCTGAATTGCGAAAAGAACAGGAAGAATCCAAAAAGCCATTGGTAAAAGGGAGTGAGGCTCCTAAATTTAGCCTCTCAAATGAAGAGGGGAAAAAAGTGAAGTTGGAAGATTTGAGAGGGCAAAAAACCCTACTGGTCTTCTCTCAGGCTAACTGTGAAAACTGCGAAAAATTTTATCCAATACTCAATGCATTTCAGGAAAAACAAACCAATGTGAAAGTAGTACTCATGCATTATGGCACTACTCCAATGCAAAACAAGGCCTATAAGGCCAAAAAAGGAATTAAAGCTACTATGCTGGCGGCCGCCGCTCAGCAAATGATTGATTATAAAGTGCAAGGTACACCTACTTCAGTATTGCTCGATAGTGAAGGAAAGGTGTTAGGTTCCAAAAACGTAACCAATCTTAAGGATTTGATAGCCTTTGTAAATAAAGGAGCTTAGGTATGTTCCTATACAACAACGATTACCCAAGCAAAAAACGACTTTTCTAAATCATGAGAGAAAAGTCGTTTTTTGTGTTTAATAAAGTGCTGATGCATTTGCTACATCATTGCTCTCACCTCCTCTGCAAAAGACCTAAAACGCTGAGTGTGTGCCTGAAAAGTAAGCTTAAAAGTTTGCAAAGCTCCATTTCTGTCGTAGCCATTTTCGGTTAGCAATAGCATAAATCCTTTGGTAAGTACCGTTTTGAACTCCTCGGGATTAGTGGGAAGACTTTCCAAAATCCGCTGATCCCTATTTTTGAGCAAATTAGTCAGTTCCTGCAAGGTTTTTTCCAATGCTTCATTACTCAAAGCTTCAAAAGGCTTGGCCAAGTCTTCCTGATATGTAACAAAAACCATCGCATGCTTTTCGTTGGCTTGTTGCGGAGCTTGTGCTGCTTCTATGCTATCAAATTGAAAGTTATCTAGTTGAATAGCCACACTTTTTTCGGTTTGGTTAAACCAGGGGAAAGCATTGAATTTATTGGCAAAGTCAGGCGATTGGGTAATGACAACCCCGTTTTGAGCATCCGAAGAGGGATAAATTGCTTTTATGACATATTCACTGACAATAGGAGGTTGTCCCTCGTGGAAAGTTTCTCTCTTAAACTTGTTTTCTGAAATGGTAAGGACACTGTATTGGCCAATGGCCCTAAAAAGCCATTTTTGATAAATATTAGGCATAATTAATAAGTTTTGAATGAATTTTCCAGCCTAGTAGTGGCTAAGCTTCCTTGTTTTATAGTATCCACACAGCAATAGTTAACATCTGACCATTTGTAAACTATCCCTGGGGTAGGAGTTAGGCAAACTCGTTTTTATTGCTTATTTTTAATTTTCATAAAAAACTTACACAAGAAAAATCAACTTTTCTTAGTACAATTGCCCCACAAGCGGCTTACCTAATATAAACAGGCATAATTTTTAAGATAAATACCACTATTACCTACTTTTAAACACAAACCCAAGGTCATAGTGTAGGGATTACAACAAGTATGAAACAGGTCGTTCTTAAACTGTTGAACATCGAGGACAGCGAGTTGATACAAGTGCTTTTGCTGTTATTGATGGGCTTCCTAATTGGAATTTTTCTTGCGACATATACCACTAGTATAAGTGCGTTGTTCGTAACGTCATGGGATGAAGCCACCTATCTTCCTTTTGCGATTATGGGGCAGGGGATTGTAGGAATGGTCATTACCACCTTGTTTTCCCATTATCAGCGCCGTTTGCCTTACGCTCGTTTATCTCTTGTCGTATTAATCTTTATTACCCTTTCTATATTTGCTATTCGCATTGGTTACGGATTTTTGCCTTCCAAATCCGAAAAAGACATGCTCGTCTTTCTGGCATTTGTACTATACATTCCTTTTGAAGCCCTCGTATTGTTGATTTTCTGGGGAATGATTGCCCGTATTTTTAACCTGAAACAACAAAAACGTATTGTAGGAGGGGTAGATATTGGAAAAGGCCTTGCTACATTGGTAGCGTTTTTTGCGGTAATTCCCATTGCCAACTCCCTACTACCCAACACCATAGACCTGCTGGAAATTAGTTTTGGTGCCATTGCGTTATTAATCTTTGTTTTTATTTTACTAGTACGCAATTCGCCCGCGATCAACTTTGTCAAAATGCAGGAACAAGAGAAAGTAACTGCCAAGCTCTCTATTCCTCAAATGTTCAAAGACAAGTACATTGTCTGGATGATCGCCTTTGTGATGATTGTAACCATTGCCGCCCGATTCATTGATTATTCATTTCTAAACACCGCTACCAAGCAGTTTCCCAGTGAGAAAAACTTTGTAAACTTTATTGGTGTATTTGAAGGAATTACGCTGGTATTTAGTATGCTGGCCCAAACATTTGTAGGCGACTGGCTGGTAGAAAACTATGGCCTTAAGATTACCCTGCTAATCAACGCCTTGTTGTTGGCCTTATTTACTGTGATTACGGTATTGGTGGGCTCGTTAATGGGGATTGACTTTACCTCTACCGATCAAGGAGGGAAATTTATTTTCTTCTTTATGGCAGTAGCCCTGAGTAAACTCTTCTTTTCGGCGCTCAAAGATGCCTTCGATGAACCTACGTTTAAGTTTTTTATGTTCCCCATCGATAAGTCAGTACGATTGACGGTAATGACTCGCCTGGATGGATTGATCAAAGTAACTGCGGGTTTGATTGCGGGATTGTTTATGATTCCAATTGAGCGTACCAAAATATTTAGCTTGCTTTCATTTTCATACTTCCTGCTCTTGATCATTGGGGGGTGGATTTATGTGATTGTTAGGATGTTTACGCGCTACCAAGAGAGTTTACGATCTACCCTCGAAAACACCAATAAAGCCCAGGATATCAGTCGCTTACAAAGTGCCGATGCCATAGGGATTATTCTGGAAAAGGAACTCGACAGCGAACATCCTGATAAAATAATATTTATTCTGGAGTTTATGGAAAAAACAGAGCCGGCCTTGTTTGAAAGCTCGTTGGCCAAGTTTGAAAAATCTCCAGTAAGAAAAGTCAGAAACTTTGTTTCCAAAAAACTGAAAAGCTTAGAAGCTATCTCGGTAGATAGTCAATTATTACAAAGGGATAGTTTATTGAATAAGTTGAATGATAAGAATGAGAGTAATCAAAATGGACATCAGGATCAAACCTCTGATAGCCGTCCTTCTACCAGATTCAACCTTAGAAAAGATTATACAACTGTAAATGCCGAAGGGGTAACCCATCAAGACATTGTTCGTCTGACGATGTCCAAAAAAGTAGGTGATCGGGTAGTAGCTGCCAAGTTGATGCGAGTATATGATCAAGATGAAACCACTCGTTATTTAATCCAATTACTAAAAGATTATGTTCCTGAAGTAAAGAAAGAAGCTATTATAACCGCTCGCAAGATCAAACGTCCGGTTACCTGGACGGTGTTAATTGATTTGTTGGCCTCTCCGCTATATGGCAACATGGCGGCTGCGGCTTTGATTGAGTGTGGAGATGAAGTAATTGCTATTTTGGAGCACGCTTTTTATAAATCGGGACAAGACGAAATAGTAATGGTCAAAATTGTGCAAATTTATGGGCACATAGGCAGTGAAAAAGCAATTGAACTACTCTGGAACAAGATCAATCACCCAGCACAGGATATTATAGACCAAGTATTATTATCATTGAGTTATTGCAATGTAGTAGTACCCGAAGAGCGTTTCCAAACTATTTTTAGTATTCTGGAGATAGAAATTGGTGATGCAACCTGGGATTTTGCAGCTTTGATGGAACTAGAAAAACTGCCGGAAACTGTAGAACTGCGTGATTCCCTAAAAGAAGAAATCAGATATAACTTCAATAGTATTTTCCGATTACTTTCATTAATCTATGATAGTCAATCTATTGAACTGGTACAGCAAAGTTTGGAGAGTGAAGAAACCGAAGGGAAACTGTTTGCCATTGAGCTATTAGATATGTTCATTGATGACAACCTCAAGCCTATCTTATTCCCTTTGCTTGAAGATATTTCAGTAGCTCAAAAAATTGCCAAACTTCAAAACTTCTTCCCTCGTATTACTTTTACGCATGAAGAAGTACTCAAGCACTTGATTACCAGAGACTACCGCTATACCAATCGTTGGACCAGAGCCTGTGCAATGTATGCCTTGGCTTTTGTCGAAAATCTAGAGGATAAACAGGAGTTGGTTGCCAATTTATTTCACGAAGATGAACTATTGCGGGAAACTTCGGCTTGGGCACTCTATAAACTAGACCGTGCTTTGTATAAGCAGGTGAGCCCAAGAATTCACGTAGATATTCAAGAACCATTACAAGCTAAACTCGACATCTTATTTTCATCGGAAAAACCAAGCCATGCCGATGATCTGCTCTACAATCGTATCATGTTTTTGCGACAAGTGCCCCTCTTCAAGAATGTACCAGGTGATATTCTGGCTGAAATTTCGGATATTATCAAAATAGTAGAGCTACCACAAGGCCAGGAAATGGCGCTGGATACCGACGAAACTAAAAACTGTTTGTTTATTGTTGTAGAAGGGGGACTATTTGGGCATAACAACCTGGGAGCTGAGATAAACCTAGAGAAAACTGCGAGTTTTGGAAACTTGTTAATGCTTGATAATGACCATACTTATACTGGTTTAACTACTACCAGCCATACTGTTTTGTACGAAATAGATCAAAACGAATTGTTTGCAATGATGAGCACCTTCCCTGAACTAGTACGAGGATTTATACACAATATCAATGTAGAATTCCATTATAAATCATTAGAAATAGAAGAACCTCTCTTTGAGCTTGATTTTTAGGCAACTTCTTGTGAAATTACTTTGGTTTTATTATTGCCATAAATAATTTTTTATAGAATATGTTTAAATCTTGTCTTCAGAGGTAAAAATCACATTTTTAGCCTAGATTATAACTTTTAAACATTTTCTCATTAATAACTAAAAAGTAAAGAGACACTAAGCTGTATGAAACAGGATGTACTCATAAATTATGTAGAGATAGATGATAAAGTTGTGAATCAGGAGCAACACACTGGCTGGGTATCGAGTTTCAAGCGTTTTTTGAACATGGTGTTAAGCCAATTGCTCCAGCGTAATCCTGAAATAGGCCTGATCACAAGTGATGAAATCAAAGCTGGTGATACTTTTTTAACTGAAAATCTCAATAATGCGCCATTATTGGTTACCATTCTATCACCAGAATATATACAGGCTACTGGCAGTCTCGAAATATTAAATCAGTTTTTTGCTCAATCAACCACCGATAGTGAGAGACAAGTTCCCACAAATGAACGTTGTTTCAAAGTAATGAAATTCCCGGTAGAGTATGAGGAACAGCCAGAGGTTTTGCGACCCTTGTTAAGTTATAATTTATACTATCTGGATAGAGAAACTGGTGAAAGGCAAGAGTTTGAAGACTTTTTTAGCAATAATGCAGAGAAGAATTACTGGACTACTTTGGTAGACCTGGCCTATGACATTTACTATGTCTTGCAAAAGCTGGAAAATAAAGAAGCTATAGATCGTGAGAATATTCAACTCACTGGAATATTTGGCGAGGGAGGAGAAGGAACCAGTGCTAGAACGGTTTTTTTGGCCGAAACCAGCCAGGAACTGGCAGTACAGCGTACAATTATCAAGCGAGAATTGCAACGATACGGTTATCAGGTTTTGCCCAATTATACTTTGCCCAACGATGCCAATTCTATCGAGAAATCGGTGCAAGAAGACTTGGAGCGATCTGTAATCTCGATTCATTTAATTGGCCGCGAATATGGAGAAAACGTAAAAGGAGCGGATGTTTCTATTGTAGACTTACAAAACAAATTAGCCTCCGAGCATAGCTATCAACTTCGGGAAAACAATGAGGCCAATGCCCCTGTAAATAATAGTAAGTCCTTTTCCCGATTAATATGGCTCCCACCTTCATTGGTAGAAGCCAGCGAAAAACAACAGCGATTTATTGAGAATTTGCGAGAAGATGCCCAAGGATTATCTGGTGCAGAAATATTGCAGATTCCTTTAGAAGATTTTAAAACAACGATCAGAAAAAGCTTAATTAAAGCGCCTTCTCAGGTAAGAAACCGGGAAAATGCGCCGAAAGTGAGCTTAGATAAGTCACAAATATATCTTATATTTGATAAGATGGACACCCAACCTGCGCTGGCCCTCATGGAACACTTGCAGGAATTGGGATTTTATGTAATTACCCCATTATTGATGGGAACAATTTTAGAAGTACGTCAACAACATATCGACGGTTTAAAATACTGTGATGTAGCCATTGTATTTGCCGAAAAAGCAGATGAACAATGGGTAAAGGTTAAATTGAAAGATTTAATGAAGGCTCCTGGCTTTGGAAGAGAAAAGCCAATCCAGGCAAAAGTTTTATTTACAATTAATGAATACAAAAGCATTACAAACGAAGATCTCAAGACTTATAATGTGAGGAGGATTGAACACACTAATCTAAACTCCTTTTCTGAAGAACTGGGATTGCAAAATATTCTGGATAAAGTAATGCAAAACAAACAAAGTGAATCCTCAAATTAACAAGCCTTCGAAAGCAATCAACACATTTATTAGGTGTAGACTAAAATAACATCTAGAACGAACAGAGACATAAGAAAAGAAACACACCATCATGGAAGAAAATATCTTACAGGATGAGTACTCAGGGATTAATACTATCATTAACCCTTTTCCCGGTCTTCGCCCATTCTCGGTCGACGAAAGCTACTTGTTTTTCGGACGAGAGGGGCAAAGCGATGAAGTATTGCTTAAACTTGCCGAAAACCGATTTGTGGCGGTGGTAGGACCGTCAGGTAGTGGTAAGTCTTCTTTTATTTATTGTGGTGTAATCCCTATCTTGTATGGAGGATTTATGACCGACCGTACCTCCAACTGGAGCGTAGTAGTAAGCCGCCCTGGAGCGGGACCTATCGATAATCTGGCAGATGCCATTCTCACCCACGACAAAACCTACCAATCTTACGACGAAGAAAATAAGCAAATCAAAAAAGCCATTACATCTACTTTACTACGAAGTAGCTCATTAGGCTTAGTAGAGGCAGTACAACAAACCAAAGAATTTAAAGATAGAAACGTATTAATCCTCATTGACCAATTTGAGGAATTGTTCCGTTTCAAAAAAAACGAAGAAAATAAAGATTCAATCAACGAATCATTGGCTTTTGTAAACCTACTAATGGAGGCGATCAAAAGCACCAATGCGCCTATCTATTTAATTATTACCATGCGCTCCGATTTTATCGGAGATTGCGCCGCCTTTCCGGAATTGACGGAGTCGATCAATCAAAGTTATTACATGATTCCGCAAATGACCCGTAAGCAAAAGCAAATGGCGATTACGGGACCAGTATTGGTTGGTGGAGGACTTATGACCCCTCGTTTGGTACAGCGGTTACTCAATGATGTAGGAGACAATCCTGATCAATTGCCCATTATGCAGCATTCGTTGATGCGTACTTGGGACTTTTGGACCGATAACCGCACCAATGTAGACGAGCACATAGATATTGAACATTACGAAGCCATCGGAACGATGAAGTCGGCACTGTCTCAACATGCCGATGAAGCCTACGATGAATTGACAGAAGAAGAGCGAAAGATTTGTGAGGTAATGTTCAAGGCCTTGACCGAAAAAGCAGGCGATAGTAGCAGTGGTGTACGACGACCCACTCGCTTGGCTGAAGTTTCGGCCATCGCGAGCGCCAGCGAAGAAGCCATCATTAGAATTGTTGAAAAGTTTCGTCAGCCGGGACGTTCATTATTAATGCCTCCCGCAGGCATTCCTTTAGACGCTGACTCGGTAGTAGATATCTCTCACGAAAGTTTGATGCGTATTTGGGTACGCTT
>DMXI01000414.1 GCA_003483885.1 Microscillaceae bacterium | reverse complement strand
GGGAAAGTCATTTTGTCGACCTACACCAGAATGTTTTCTACTTGAGGGCGAAACTCAATCCGGTACTTTTGAAAATAACTTTTGTACACCTGACCTACAGAAGGCACCAGGTCTTGCAGACTAAAATACCTGGTTTCCAAGGGTTTAGCGGTAATCACATTGAGATTCTCAATATTTTCTAAAATGTCTTCTTGTGCAAAGTTGCATTTTTTCTATGTCCGTGTCCGCCTAATTTATACCGAAGATTAAGCAGGATTTGTCGGGCTTTCATAAGTCCTTCCTGAATCAGGCGCTATTGAACCGTACCCATTCCTCTAACTCCATATTCCTTTGACCTGAGATTAGAGGAATAGATACTGTTAAATCGTAACTATACTTTTGTGCAGATAAAGTTTACTACTTTTTAGTAGTGATAATTGAGCTCACCGATGATACTCTGAAAAAGCCTAAGGCACCATTACTAAAATTACTTGGAGGAGAAGCAGGGGCACTGTTAAAAACTCCTCCCAGGTTTTTATCTTGGTTTTTTAATGCTTGATAATATGCTAAGGCTGGTGGTGTAAGAGTATGCATTTCCAGTAAAAAACGATTATCTCTTAATATTACTAAGTTAGGAATTTCAAACCTTAAATCAACTACTGAAGGCTGAAGCAATTGATCGTCTATCACAACAAAAGATTCTGCAATAGATGTCCAAAAATCACTTTCATGCGGAAAAAACAGTCTTCTTTCATCATTGTATAATATTCTTCCAAAGAACAGGTAAGCGTTTTTTTGATCCTGTGGTTCCTGAAAAGATATGGTAGGTACCTGATAAGTATTATGTCCCATAGTGAAAGGAACCAACTTGTCTTCCAGCGTCATTTCATCGATGGCAGGGGCGGGTAAGGGCATTGTAGCGGTAGCTTGGTACACCTGTCCCTCATATTGGACAGTTAGGATATAGGTTCTCCCAGGAATTCCCTGAAACTGCCGGGTACGGTAAAAGCCCAAGTCGGCAAAAGTTTGGTAAGTTGGCCAGTATTCCTGTTGAGAAGGAGGAAGAGAACCTTGCCAGGGTTCCAGTATTTCTTCGTTTCCCTGATCATCAGACAAAGTAACTATTGCCTGGGTAACAGGTTCATAAGGCGGGCCAGTAAGAGCAGTATTGGATAAGCTACTACTATTTCCGAAGTGCTTGAAATAAGCGGGGAGAATACGTCTATCTTTTTGATTAAAGTCTTGTATGTTGTTACTACTTTTGCTAACATGCACAGTATATGGTCCTTTTTTATTGGTTACCAATGCGTTGATCGTGATTCTACTGGTTTTGTTGAATTCAAAATCATCTATTTCTTCCAGACAGCTTCCAAAAAAGAGCAATACTAATGGCAGAAGTAAAATATAAGGAGTTTTTTTCATGATCTTTTTAAATAAAAGTCTTGTTTGATAATTGGTAAATAGCCAGGCTTTAGAACTTGAAATTATAAGTAGCAAAGGGCATTAAACCTAGCAGGTACATTTTATAGCGCTTAGTGGTTAAGTCAGTTGATTTAAGAATAGTAGAGGTATTGGTACGAGGTTGATCTATAAAAAAAGTAAAGGTATTTTTTCGGTTATAGGCATTGGTAACTCCAAAAGCCCATTCACCCCGCCATCTTTTCTTTGGATTACTTTGCCATTTAAAACTAAGGTCTAGCTGATGAAAAGCAGGCAGCCGATAAGCATTACGGGCAGAGTAATAATTGTAAGGTTGGTTTTGACTTGCAAATATGCCCTCAGCTACAGTAATTCCTGCACTTGATATGTAAGCGTAGTTGGCCGATATTTGCCACCGTTTGCCCAAACGATAGGTAGTCATCAGCGATAAGTTATGTCTGCGGTCGTGCATTGGGTGGTATCTTTGGCCATTATTTACCCCTGGAATGGTTTGTTCTACCGTGGCCAGGGTGTAGCTTAGACCTCCAGTAAGGCGTCCTTTTTTCTTTTCAAATAGTAATTCTATGCCATAAGCCTTCCCCTGGCCTGTCCTGATCTGAGTTTCAATATTTTTATTTAGAAATAAGTTGGCATTGTCTTTATAATCAATGACTCGGTTAGTCCATTTATGGTAAATCTCTATCGAAAAGCCATAACGCTTCTGGCTAAAATTTTGAAAATACCCCAAAGCAATTTGGTCTGTAAAACGAGGTTTGATGTTATTGTCTACCGGGAGCCAAACATCGGTAGGGAGTCCTGCCGAAGAATTAGTGACCAAATGTAAATACTGGTAAGTGCGGTTATAAGAGGCTTTGACCGAGATATTGGGAGTAAATAAATAACGTCCAGCGATTCTGGGTTCTACCCCCCAATAATTAGTCATCAACTCACCTACTCCAAATTGTTGTGTTCCGGTAGTCAGCAGGTTTTGATCATATAAATATTGAGTGCCTGGTCCTATATTATGAAAAGTAGATAATCGTACACCATAATTAAGCCGCAGCCGAGAGCTTAGTTGCCATTGGTGACTCAGGTAAATACCAGTTTCTATAGCTCTTTTGGGGTCTAATGTAATGGGTTGTATGGCTGAGCTATCATTCAGAGGGTTGATTTCACCTGGAGAGAATTGGTGATGGGTAAGTGCCAAGCCAAAGTCAATCTGATGATTGGCCGTAGAAAAATAATTTAAATCAAGTTTGAATCCCTGCTGTTTTAATCCCGCCAACCACTGATAGTTTTGAGCAGGTTGGTCTCGTTTCAACGATTGGTGGAAGTTGCTATAAATAAAGGTAAAATTCCCAAACAAACGAGGGTTAAAAATATGATTCCAGCGAAAAGTAGCGGTCTGGTTTCCCCAATCTACCTGATTATTAACAAAAAAAACATCATTGAAAAAATGATCCTGACCAGTGTAAGCAGATAAATAAACCTTGTTGTTCTTATTAAGTCTTACATTGATCTTGGCGTTTAAATCATAAAAGTCGATTTCATTGTTACGGCCAAAGTTTCTGGCCTGAGGAGCAAAATAAGTGGCTAATCTTGCCAAGCGATTGGCAGTATACCCCAAATAACCATAGCGTCCGGACAGTAAGAAAGAAGCCTTTCCCCCTATTGGACTTTCTACGGTCAAACGGCTTGCCGTGAGTCCTAATCCTCCACTAACACTCAGTTTTTGGCTGTTGCCTTCTTTCATGTGAATATCTATCACAGAGGAGAGGCGGCCCCCATAGCGTGCTGGAATGGCTCCTTTGTATATATCAATATCTTTGACAGCATCTATGTTGAATACCGAAAAAAAACCCATTGCGTGAGACACATTGTAGACGGGTGCTTCGTCTAGCAAAATAAGGTTTTGATCATAAGATCCTCCTCTTACGGAGAAGTTGGCAGTGCCTTGGTTGGCATTTTGAATACCTGGAAGAAATTGAATTGTCTTTAGGATGTCTGCTTCGCCTGCTAACATCGGAACATTTTTAATTTGATTTACCTCCATCGAATGGGCACTCATTTGCACTGTCTCGACACATTCTATATCTTCTTCACGATTAGCGATTATCTCTATCTGCTGTAGGTTGTATTCAGTAGCTGTCAATTTTACATCTAACCAAGTGTCATTCACCAAAGCAAGTTTCTTTTTATAAGGTTGATGACCGATATATGAAAATATAAAAGTATAGTTACCAGAGGGCACTGTAAGTGAATAAAACCCATAAGCATTAGCAATAGCACCAATATCCAACTCTTTTACATACACAGTAGCACCAATCAAATACTCTCCATCTGATTTGCCAGTAATGATACCATTAAGCGTTGCCTTATTTTTATTATTTTTTTTGGGCCTTTTTAGTATAATGTATCCATTAAGAATAGTCCATTCAAGATTGGTCAATCGGGTGATATGCTGTAGGAAATCCTGAATATCCCAGTTTTTTTTGTAAAAATTTAATTCCTTATCGGGGATAATGTTTTCGTCATAAATAAGGTTGATCTTTTGGTATTTAATCAAGTCGTTTAAAAACTCTTTGACAGTTCCTTTGGTACGCTGAAGGGTGATTTTTCGTTGTAAGGTAGTTTGATTCTGGGCTTGTAGAGTAGTTATAGAGAATAGTAATAGTGTACATAGACATCTGTAGTAATGTTTTTTTGCTAGCTTTTGCTTAAGAAATTCCATTTTCATTTTTTTTGGGTGATTGATTTATAATCATCTTGATGACAACGGAAAAAAAGCTAACCCTAAATAAAAAGTCAATTATTTAATCAAGCCTATGTCAAACTTCAAAATATCTATCCTGAAACTTTTAAAGAAGCGAAGCTCTCTTGAGAGTGGCTTTTTATGAATGTAGATACTGAATATGATTACGAAGCATTTAGAAGATCGGCCAGGAGGATTTTTTATCATTCTTTTTTAATCAGTTTTATTTGAAATAATTGATCTTTCCAACGTAGTCGGTATAGGTAAAATCCAAGGGGGAAATCGTCTAGAAATACTAAAAGCTGTTCGTTACGACTGACCCAGTGCCCTCACCTCAACCTTGCATATCTACAATCTCCCAGCGAATTTCGTGTAGCGGTACTTTGCGGAGTGCTGAGGGAAGTAAGGCCGTAGCCCGATTCCCCGTGGTAGAGTTAGAAAAAATCAGGAATGAGCGCGCTGCTTTCTTCTGGGTAGTACCCGTTACTTCCCCTGTACCGTTGGTTATTTTGGGCAGCACATCACGATAAATAGTTGCCACCTTCTTGGCTTGGCAGTCTTGGATAAATGCCACTACTCGTAAACGGGAGACATCGAGCGTGCTCGCCAGCGGATCATTGACCAATCCAAGTTAATTACTAACGAATCCCCAACTTGCCAGTTTTTAGCTTCCAAAAACGTTCCTGCAACATCGGGCAGCATTTTACGTACTACGTAATGATAATTTTTTCCTGCATTACTGCTACGCGCCAAGACTACTTGTACTACTAGCAAATGGTTAAAGGGAATGAGGGCTTTGAGTCGGGCATTTATTTGTAGAATATTCTGGCCAGATAGTTTTGGGGGCAAAACCGTAAGCGCAAACGGAGTCAGAAGCAAGGCGTACCTTGAGTAGCGCTGAGCTACTTGCAGGTAGTTGGGCAAACTACCTTTACTTTCTCCATCTACTACCAAGCGAGGCACCGCTCTAACCCTATAGAAAAAAGTTCTACCACTGAGGTCCTTTTCGTTTGCAACGTTGAACGCATCGGGACCTGGAAAGTCGGTATGATAATGCAAAGAAACAGTTTAGGGATTTTCCCCAAAAAAGTCTGCAACTTCCGTATCTTTTTCTGTTGCGCCAGTAGTGGATTCATTGATAAAATACTCCAAAAGGACTCCACGATTACGGCTTCTAATCTCAAAAGCATCAAAAGCAAAACCCTTGAGCCTGCTACTCTCTGGACTATTGTCCGCATTACTTCCAAAGGCAAAGCGGAAACGAACTCGTTTATTTTGAGGAGGCACTCCTGACTCATTCATTTTAGCCAAAACCTAATCCAGGCTAAACCTTGCGATTCGCCATCCATCCGTACTTGTACCCCACCACCCCTGTTGATCGACATTGCCATCGTTTGTGATGAACCTCTCCCCTAGCCTTCCCAAAATGGGCTTACTGTTGTACTAGTGGATTCCTTCGCCTTGTTGTCTCAAACGATGCCAATTTTTTCCATCATCTATGGTCCCTTAACACTTATCGAGCCCCTTGACGAGACGAAGAAGTTCCTTATCTGCTCAAGGTCCTGATTCCATCGGAGTGGTTAGGAACCGACAACGTTCGGGAAACTTTGGGCGAACTTGTGGAATTCCGGTGTGCTACACAAGTCCATAACCCCTTAAGGAAATAACATTAGATTGTGGACTAAATACTATAAAAGAACAGTAGCGAATTGTGGTGTATAGATTGACATATGCATCAACACATCATAGCTGGAATAGACATCGAAATAGGTAAAACTGTGATCTCAGCAATTATCACTGAAGCGTTACAAGCCGATTACTGAAAACCTGTACAGTCTGGCGACTTGCACCATACCAATACTGATAAAGTAAAGGCTCTGGTAACCAATACCTAATCCAAATTTCACCCTGAAAGTTATCACCTCAAAATTTCCATGTCGCCTCACGTCTCGGCAGATATCGTTGGGATAACTATTGAAGCTGAGAAACTCACACTACCTCAAGCCTCCAACAACTTGGTAGTAGAATTGGCTGGTGGGCTGATGGTTCCATTGACCAAAGATTTGCTTATGGTGCACAGGCTGAAGCAATGGAATTTGTCCGTTATTTTGGTTTCTAAGTATTATTTAGGCAGTATCAATCACACCCTGCTGTCTATAGAAGTGCTCAAAGCTCATAATATTCCCATCGAGGGAATTATTTTTAATGGGGAGACGAATCCAACCAGCAAAGAAGCTATTTTGGCTTATAGTGAGCTACCCTTGATTGGTGAAATACTCTGGGTAGAAGAGGAAATGAATAAGGAGAAGGTGAAAGAGCTTGCCCAATTGTTAATTTCAAAAAAGTCCTGCGTTCCACTAAACACAGGACTAAAAAACAAACAACCTGCGAAGTCTTTAACGTCGCATTTTCTTCAATTCCTTGCGTCTTCTGGCCTGAATCTCAAGGTAAGTACTGTATTGAGAACTAGACAATAAGCGTTTCATTTCAGCATTCTTGGCCTTCTGGATTGCCTTAAGTTTCTTATACTTAGACCAGCGACTTCCTCCCGCACTTTTCACCCCTTTGAGTTTATCAAGGTATTTAAGACTAATTTCTTGATAAGGTTCTTTTTGTTCTTCGGTCAAATTCAGCTTTTTGAGATCGGCTTCAATTTGGGCCCTAAATTTTTCTTTTTGTTCTGGGGTAAATTTACCACCACTTTGAGCATAAGTTATTTGACTTCCAAAAACTAGAGCTACAATCAATACCGATAAAAATGAAATCGTTTTTTTCATAATAAAATTTGTAAATTATTTAAAAATAATGAATGCCTGAATGGCTTCACTGTACACATTTAGTGTTTGGTGTTGAATTTCTTTCCTAAAAATTTAATCAAGGGACTAAAGGTAATTACCAAGGGGTTATGCCCTAAAAAACCGGTAGTTACGCCATACTTTGTGTGATCCTTTTCGGGACGATAAGTGCCAAATATTCGGTCAAAAATGATCAAAGTGCCACCATAATTTTTGTCTAGATACCCTTCGTTAGAGGCGTGATGCACCCGATGAGCTGAAGGAGTATTAAGGAACAGGCCTTCTAAAAAGCCGAGTTTTCCTACCATTTCAGTGTGAATAAATATTTGATATACCAGACTGAATGCTAAGAGGAGGGTAATCATTACAGGCGAAAACCCGATTAAAATAAGTGGGATATAAAATACCGGAGCGGTAAACTTTCCTAGCCAGTTGAGTCTGCCAGCCGTAGTAAAATTGAACCAGGGACTAGAATGATGGGTATGGTGAATGGTCCACAAAAGAGGAATTTCGTGGCTCAAGCGGTGATACCAATAATAAATGAACTCTACCAAAAAGAAGGCAACTAATAAAGTAAAACCGTTGGGTTCTATCTCCATCAATTGATAAGGAGTAATGGAAGAATATAAGAAATAAGCCCAGGCAATAGACAATGGCTTGATGATTTTGCCTCCTATTACAATGGCTAGATTTGCCAAAGAATCTTTCCAATGATAGACCTGTTTCCGATGAATTTTTGCCCAGATTAATTCAGTACCAATGGCCAGTACATAAATGCTTATAAACAACCACTTGATTTTACTTTGTATATCCATTGCTTATATATTTTGCTTAACTAAATTGTTTGAAACAAAAGTACAGCAAAGGCTTCGCTAGTAAGGAGGTAAACTAAGTGAAGCAGTAAAATCGATTAGTGAAACGTCTAAAACCAAAAGTGAAATTTATCTTAACCAAGAGGATCGTTCATCCATTGTTTGAACTCACCTGCTTTGGCTTTGCTCACAATGATTTTCTCGGGACTTGGTGGTTTGGTGTGTACTACGAGTTTGCCATGAAAGTACACTGAAATTTTAGTGATTACTTCCCGGTTTACAATAAATTGTCGATTGGCTCTAAAAAACTGTTCGGGATCTAGTTGTTCATTAAGTTTTTCCAGTTTTTCATTCAAATGATACATTTTATTATCAGTAGTAACCCCCTTTACAGTACCATTCTCTATGTATATATAGGCTAGGCTTTGGGTTTTGATAGGAATCAAACTATCTCCTTTTTCAATTAAAAAACTCTGTTGATAAGTTTTGGGGCTAGTAGTAGATAGGTTTTGAATGAGCTGTTGCAACGCATGATAATCTGGATTTACAGGTTTTTGGTGTATATTTTTGTATTTAGTAATGGCTTGCTGCAAAGCTTCCTGAGTAATTGGCTTCAATAGATAATCTACACTATTTAGCTTAAAAGCCTGAAGAGCAAACTCACTATAAGCCGTAGTAAATATAACAGGGATGGTGGGGGTGAGTGTTTCGAAAATCTGGAAAGAATTACCATCTACCAATTCAATATCCAAAAAAGCAAGCTGAGCTTCTGGGTGTTGCTGTAGTACATTGATTGCTTCGGTAATGCTTGTTGCTTCGGCCAATACCTGAATGGTATCATCTATTGCTGCCAGCATAATTTTTAGATTTTCTCTGGCAATATATTCATCTTCAATAATTAATACATTCATAAGCTAAAACTAGGATGTAGTGGGTACTACTACTTTAAATATATCTTCGGTTTGTTCAATGCGAATGGGTTGATTTTGTAATAAAAGCGATCGTTGATTTAAATTATCTAACCCAAGCCCAATGCTTTTCAAGGCTTGCTTTTTTTGTTTTTTAGGGTTTGCGATTATCAAGGCACCTTTGTCCAGCGAAATCACTATTTCCAATGGATGTGACAGAGACACCTCATTGTGTTTGATAGCGTTTTCAACCAATAGCTGTAAACTTAAGCAAGGGATTTTATGCCGCAATGCTTCATCTGGAATATGGATTGACATTTTCAGGTGCTCTCCGTACCTGGTTTTAACCAACGCTACATATTGCTTGATAAACTCTAGCTCATCCTGGATGCTGGCTAGCGCGGTATTGCGATGATGAACAATGTAACGGAATATGCTACTCAATTGCTCATTGTATTCAATGGCTTGATTAGGATCAATCCGTATCAACCCATTGAGCGTGTTGAGTGCATTAAATAAAAAGTGAGGATTGAGTTGTGCTTTTAAACTATTGAGTTCGATGCTTATTTTTTCCTTTTCCAACCTTTCTTTAGAAATGCTTACTTCTAATTTTTTTTGATTAGCCTGAACAAAAGCTACAATTAATTGCACCACGCCAAAAAGCACCAAGTAGCTAAAAAACGAGGAGAAAAACTCACGCCTTGCTTCAAAGAATACTCCTTTATTAAAACGTAGTATAATCAACAGACTAAACGCGAATAAAAATGTAATACCCAGGTTGGATAGAAAGACTCTCAAGGAACTCTGATTACGTGCCCAAAGAGTATAGCTAAAAGTAATATAAATGTAAGTCACCATAAAGCAAGCCCTCAGGGCAATACCTCCATAAGTAATATTGAGCTCATTACTCATCACAGGATTGTTGAGTAAAAGTGCCAAACGGATACTCAAAAAAACGCAAGTGAGTAAAAGAGCAATCCCTATTTTTATAAAAATGCTTTGTTTCAAGTGTTTTACTACGGATTAAATGATAATGGCTTAAGTTAAGAAACATGAGTCATCCCGAATTTTCTGGGGTGACTTTTTTTTATTGAAAAGGCTCGGGAATTGGCTAAATTAAAGTTCCAACACAATAAAAAAATTACCGAGCCTTATGTCAAAGATAACTGGAAAAATAACTCAAATCAAGACTGTCCGCGCCGCATTACTTACTCAATTTCAGGATCATTTTT
>DMXI01000415.1 GCA_003483885.1 Microscillaceae bacterium | reverse complement strand
GCATATATTTGCTCCAGACGTTGTCGGGTGTTTTGCAAACCGATGCCCTCAACAAAAGTGTCAAATTCAATTCCTTTCCCATCATCACTTACGCTTAGTTTTAAGGTATTGTCTAATTGTTTACTTGCCAAAACTTCAAGTTTACCAGCGTGAGAATAAGGCTCTATGCCATGTTTCAAAGCATTTTCTACCAATGGTTGTAGCAACATATTGGGTACTTGCACGGGATACAGTTCTTCAGGAATGTGCAGCATTACCTTCAACCGGTCTTGAAAACGAATCTGCTGAATATCAAGATACAACCGTAAAAACGCCATTTCTTCTTCTAAACTCACCATTTGCCGTTGGCTACGCTCCATGGTTAATCGTAGCAAGTCACTGAGTTTGCTCAGCATTTGTATGGCTTGTTTGTTTTCTTGTTTGAGCAATAGGGCAATCAAGGCATGATGAGTATTGAATAAAAAATGAGGTTGTAGTTGCATTTCAAGTGACTTTAGTTGCGCCTGGGCTAGTTGGGCTTCTAGTTGACTGGCCTTGGCAGCCAGGTTAGACTTCTCCAGCTTGTAATGTTGGCTTTGGCGAAAATATTCCAGGGCTTGCACCACCCCTACAATGGCAAAATAAGCAAATAGATGCACATGAAACTTATAAGCAATCAAGGCCACATACAATCGTGTAGGAGGAGGGTTGGAGCTCATCAGATAATTTACCAATAGATTCAAAAAAGCCTCTCCTAAAAAATGCGCCAGACAAACGATCATTGCCAGCCCGAGATGTTTAAATATACTCTTCGTAACCTGGCTACGGTTGATTTTATGCTGTTTTGCCAGACGAACGACCCACGGAGTAAGCAATGCCCACACCAACCATCCCAGTTGCCAAACAAGGGTATTTCTCCACAATAGCGGACGCCCATTGGCATAAGCTGAAAACAAATTCTGACTAATATTAAATAAAGCCAATAGTGCCCAAAAACCTATAATCCCTACCCATAATAGCCTGTTTGTCTGGCTTTGTTGTTTCTTATCTGACATATCAAAAATACTTGCCTGCCTTTAGCAAAGTTACATATATGATTGTACACCACTTTTTCTTTCGAAGAAGTTGTATCATCTCAGTTTACTATTAATACCCAATTTTTTCTATTAAAAAAAACTCATTTATTCCTGATTTTCCCAATGAACTCTAAAAAACAAAGATTGGTTGTATGTTAAAAGTATATAAATCATTTACTTTTGTCGACTTGCTATCGTATACTGAATATATCTCAATACTGCTGAAAGCAACTACAATTATCTACTACTATACAGCCCCAAAAGCATTACACACAATAATCCTATAAAACATAGGAAATCAGAAAGATTGACCAAAACCAACTTTAATATATACAACATTATAAATTGTCTGTACCCAGGGCCATTTTTTTGGCGTTGAGTACCCATACACAGGCCATAGATATATTACTAAAATTTGAGAATTATTATGAAAGACAAGCTTGATTTAGAAGAAAAAATTATTAATACAGTAAGGGAACTGTCTAAAACGCTTCGTTTTTTTGATCGAAAATCGCAGGACAACTCTGGGGTAACACTGAATCAGTGTTATATGCTCGATTTGATCCGCGAAAATAAGATTATGCCCTTATCTGAACTACACGAACGTCTAGGAATTGATAAAAGTACTACGACTCGTTTGATCGAACCTTTGCTGAAAAGAGGATTGTTAGAAAAAATGAAATCACAGCAAGATAAGCGAGCAAGTTATGTAGTAATTACCAAAACAGGTGAAGAAGTGTTTCATACCGCTCGCAATCGTTCTTTTGCTGCGATTAGAAAAGTACTCGAAGAAATTCCAAAAGAGCAACATATGCAGGTAGTGGAGTCAGTAGATTTACTATTGGATGCCTTTAATACGATTTACAAACGACCTACCGAGACAGCATAAGTCAATATAAGAAAGTTTTAAACGCCAAAACCTGATGGAAAAGTAATATCCATCAGGTTTTATTGTTTTGGTAACGTTTGTTTATGCTTTGATTGAGATTTGCTCATTAATGGATGGCTGAACTAATGGCTTCGCTTGTTTAACCGAGGGTTTGGGTTTCATACCAAATATCATTCGCATGACATTAAAAGGTCTTATTAATATCCAATATATTACTACACAGGCCAAAGTAGACAACAATGTGAGGGCAATGAATCCCCAAAACACCCCTAATCCCCAGTTTACCAGAAAGAATCCAATGACGATAATGACGGGTTGATGTAAGATATAAAAAGGATAAATGCCTTCATTGAGATGCTTGAGCCAAGGGTGTTTTTTGTTTAGATAACGATAGCCGTACCCCATCGCTACCAACATACTAAACCAAGCAACCATGGTAGTATTAATCCACCAGTAATGAATCCCAAAAGGTAACTTTGGAAATATCCAGGTCTTGGGCGTTGCGAAGTAATTATAATACAAAAAACCAGTGGCCAAGACCCAAGCCACCAAGAATAGGTGTCTTTGGTTTTTAAGGGTCTCCCAAAAACGCTGATTGGCAGCAATGATGTACCCTGCAATAAAAAATAACCAGCCAAAGGTAAAATAAGGCCAATCATTGACTAAGGCGTGGGTTTCGTTAGGGAAAAAGGGCCTCAATAAAATTTGACTGAATAGAATTGGTAAAAAACCTAATAACAACGCTCCTTTACGTTCGGCAAAGCTCGCCCATTTGTCAATCATTTTTTTGCCTCGCTCGGTACGAAAGTACAGGAAAAGCGGTAACGCAATAAGCGAATAAATAAAAAGATACAAAATAAACCACAAGTGATGCCAACTAAGGCTCCCATTGGGATAAGGTACAAATTGATAGATCGTGGGATAAAACTCAAAAAAACTACCCTTGAATTTACCTACAACAAAAAACTCAATGTATACCTGAATGGGTACAATAATACCAAACATGCCTACCAACAAAGGTAAAAACAAACGCTTGGTACGTTCTTTTAAATATCTGCGGTGGTTGCGAATGCCCAAAGCAAAATAGGTACCCACACCCGAGATGAAAAACAACAAGGGCATTCGCCAAATATGCAGTTGCACCATTACGTGGTGTAAAAGCTCGCTGGTTTGTTTACTCTTAATATGCCAGCCTTCGTTGGCTCCCCGGTATACCATTCCTACATGAAAAAGTAATACACTAAAGATCAATAGAATACGTAGCCAGTCTATGTCATGGCGACGTTCAGTAGATGATGTAATTTGATTATTTTGTTGCATGATTATATGGTTTTAAATAACTATTGGATCAACCTTCGGTATTTACTTTGAAGGTGATACGCCAAAAGTAGGCAACCATATATTTAGACTGGAAATCTGCCGATAGGAACGATGTACAACTTTATAGGCGAGTACTTTTTACAACACTAACACACTGGTAGTCAATACAATAATCATTTAAACAATGCATACCTAAAAATACTTAGTCATCGTTTTTTTGAGTTTTTGCGAGCCGAGGAGAAACGGTTTTTGCTGAGTTGATGGAGCAAATTATGTTGATAACTGAGCAAAATTTTGTGGTTGTTATTGGTTGCAAAACGATAAACTTCAGGGTGATTGGGAACTCCGTTTCCTTTCATAATCTGAAAAGCAATTTCCCAAAATTGGGGTTCTTCACTCTTGAGTAGTTTGATAAGATTTTGTATTTCTTCGTCGCTCATGTCATCATAACCTATTCACTACACAGGAAGTTTAATTTTTCTAAAAATTGCTTTCCAACTTATTTTTTCTCAAAAAATGGCGAATGATGAAATATAATAATAAGCCAGTAGGCCCTAACATAAACGTAAAAATCAAGCAGGGAATCACCCACCCATGAGGAACTCCCGCTTTTTGAGCATTGCTTACCTCCCAACAACCCACAAACATGTCGAAAGCCAGGTAATGTACCCAACCAATCAGTACTGCTTCTGGGGATTTGAATAAAGCCATGACTCCTGCTAGTGAATTGAAACTATCGGGTTTGAAAGCACCCACATTCATAAAAAACATCGCGACATATATGACCGAAAACACAAGTATAATTCCTAATGAAAGCACAATGCGCTGAGTCCAGCGCCAACGAGGGGCAAAAATGAGTAATAACCATCCCAATGGAGCGGTCATGTTGACGATGTTAAATAAGGTTTCGGGCTTCATAGTTGAGTATCTATTACAAGGTATCACCCAAATTAAAAGAAAAAGGGTAAAGATCGTATCACCTTGCCCTTTTATTTATGAAGTTGTCTCGACTTCTAGGATGGTTATGCTTTTAATCTTCCACTATATTTTCCAAGTCTAATTTTGGTACTTGTGCCTCATCGTGTTCAGATTCTACTTCGTGTGTTTCGGTTACTTGGGCAAAAACCCTTGGCTGTGGTATGCCTACCATTTCATACACATTGTTGTAAATAGTATGGGCAATCTGATTTACGGGTAAGTCATTGTTATCGGTCCCAAATGGTTCCTCAATCTCTTCTCCTATTTCTTTCAAGCCAGCCAATGCATAAAAAGTTACCGCCAGCAAAGGTACGGTCCAGTATTTTAGGTCATGTACCAGGTTGAAAGGCAGCGTAAAAATGTATAGATTTAGAAATTGACGTAAATGAATGCCGTAAGCCTTGGGCATGGGTGTTTTTTTGATTCGCTCACACCCTCCTATAATGTCAGTCAATGCCGCCAAATGTTTTTCAAAACTCAAAAACTGCATTTCCTTCATTGCTCCCTCTTCGTAACGTTGATTTGCCAACTCATACATCATACGGGCGATTTCATTGGGTTTGTGTTGGAAGCGTTTAAGATGCTGGTACTCTTGTTCGGTAATCAACTGCAACTCAAATACTCGCTTGGCTCCATCTCTATCCCTCAAATGACTTTTTAACGCAAAACAATAGGCAGCAGTCATTCTTGCCATAAATTTTTGGTCATCCTCTGAGGTAAAATATGTCTTGATTTTGATCGCCAGATTTCGAGCATTATTCACCAAAGCTCCCAATAATTTTCGCCCTTCCCACCAGCGATCATAGGCAGTATTGGTCCGAAAAACCAGCAGTAATCCCAAGGCCAACCCCAGGATGGAGTGTACCATATTAGATGGATTGGGCCAGATGTCTAGTTTGAGGTAAATTTGAGCAAGTACCAATGCCAAGGTATATAAGACCACAACCAATAACCCCAACCATAGCTCATGTAACATGTGGGTATTCCAAATCAATTTATTGAAATACCACTCAAGGCGTGACATTCCTTTTTTATCTTCCGACATGAATTGCTTATATTTTAATTTCAGTGTTTTTGTAAGCTTCTCTATTATGAATAGAGAGTAGCCATTCGTATTTGTAATAGTATTACTACTTAAAATATTAAAATATTTCGGGGAAAACGATTAAGTAGCGATCTTTTTTCAAAAAACGCATGGCAATTCGTCGGTAGTATATTATTGGATAGGTTTCAAATTAAGTACTGTAGCTACCAGCTTTGAGGGCATCTCAGTCACCATTTGGTTATAACGTTGTTTTTTAATCTGATACCGCTGCTGGTAAGTTTTCAAGGCTTGAGCATCCCCTTCCGAGGCTTCTGCTATAGCTGCTTTTAGTTCTTCAGCTTGCAGTCGTATCTTATTCATAGTGTGGTAGTTGAGCATCCCCCAAAGAAAAACAAAACCACCAATGGCTACTAATATTCCTAAGGCTCCTATCATTTTATTTGGAAGTTAATTTGTATTCTATTTTCGACTGTCCATCAGTCAATACAGTGTAAACCAATGCTTACTTATTTTGTTTGTTATTCGCTTGTTGTCTATAAAGCCACTATCATTTGCAAAAACCCGTAAACTTATTGTGGAGTACTTCTAAATACTCAAAACTTCAACCATCTTAATCAAATCGTCTTGAATAGGCTTTTGTTTGTGAATCGCATCATCAAAAGAGGTATACACTAATTGGTTGTTTTCGATACCAGCCATTACATTGCTCTTACCAGCCAGCAAACCTTCTACAGCACCAATTCCCATTCGGCTTGCCAAAATACGATCACGGGCGGTAGGAGTTCCTCCCCGTTGAATGTGCCCTAGAGTGGTCACACGGATATCTAACCCGTCTGTTGCATTTTTCACCTTTTCAGCAATTTCTGTCGCGTTTCCTTCTTCATCTCCTTCGGCTACAATCACAATAGAAGAAGCCTTGTGCTTTAATTTTCCTTTTTGTAAAGTATCTATTACTTGTTCTATGGTAGTTTCGGTTTCGGGCACCATCACAATCTCTGCTCCACCACCAATCCCTGATTGAATAGCAATATATCCAGAGTCACGTCCCATTACTTCCACAAAAAACACCCTATTATGGGAGTCGGCCGTATCTCTGATTTTGTCAATGGCTTCTAATGCAGTATTTACCGCGGTGTCATATCCTATGGTATAATCAGTACCAAAAATATCGTTATCAATGGTACCTGGGCATCCTACTGTAGGCATGCCAAACTCTTCAAAAAAGACCTTAGCCCCAGTAAATGTTCCATCTCCTCCAATAGCTATCAGTCCATCAATATCAAAATGCTTTAATTGTTGATAGGCTTTTTTGCGCCCTTCGTGGGTCATAAACTCTTTGCTGCGAGCCGATTTCAAGATTGTGCCTCCTGTCTGCAGAATATTACTCACCGATTTGGATTGCATCCGATGAATCCGCCCTTTGATCATCCCCTCATACCCCCGCATAATCCCATAGATTTCTACGTTATTGTAAATCGCAGTCCTTACCACTGCTCTTATACAGGCATTCATTCCGGGTGCATCTCCTCCAGAAGTAAATACAGCAATTCGTCTCATAATGATATTTTTTAAAGAAGTTTATACCATACAAAATCCTCTCTAGGACTTTTCGCGATCAAAACTGTCCAAAGTTATTGAATTAGACAGCAATTAATAAATTGTCTCTTGATTTTTAGAAAGTAATAAAACTACAACCGCATTTTCATATTGTTCTTAAATCATTATTTTTGCCTGCATTCAATAGAGACGACAATTCAAAAAACATGGATAAATATTATAAATACCTTATTCCTGCCCTTGTTATTACCATATTTCTGTCCATTAGTTTCATTTATACCAGCCCCACAATTACGGGAAAATCACTCCGATCCAATGATATTGTTCAAGCGTCGGGTGGTTCTCAAGAGTTAAAAGATTTTGAAGAAACCAATAAACGTCGACCTCTATGGACCAATAGTATGTTTAGTGGGATGCCTGCCTATATGATTTATGTAGATTATCCTAACAGTTGGACTACAAAAATTGGTCGTCTTGTTACCTATCAATTAGGGGTTCCTTACTCTACCCACGTTATCTTCTTACAGCTGACCTGTTTCTATATATTTTTACTCATGCTAGGCAAAAACCATTGGGTGAGTATATTGGGAGCGGTTGGTTTTACCTTTGCCACTTATAACTTCAGCAGTATCGAAGCTGGTCATTTGGCTAAATTATTTGCCATTGCTTATGTTCCTCCTTTGATAGGAGCCGTCATCATGACTTATCGAGGCAAATTCCTTACTGGGGCGGCGCTTGCAGCATTGTTTGCGTCACTAGAATTGTATGCCAACCACATACAGATTACGTATTATGCCCTTATTGCCTTACTTTTTTATGGCGTATTTGCATTTGTACAGGCCATTCAGCAAAAAAAATTACCCCAATTTGCCAAAGCTACCGGGCTCTTGTTATTAGCAGGAGGTTTAGCGGTGGGAAGTCAGGCAACGCGTTTACTCATCAACTACGAGTATTCCAAGCAAACCATTCGTGGTAAGTCTGAACTCAAAAGCAACACCAAGTCTAGCGGAGGGCTTGATCGAGACTATGCTTTTCAATGGAGTCAAGGTATTCAAGAAACCATGTCTTTATTTATTCCTAACTATTACGGAGGAGCAAGCGGTCAACCACCAGCAAAAGATTCAAAAACACTGAAAGCGATCCAAACCCTGGCCAGTAATCCACAATTACAAAAAAACCAAGGTTTTAACCGTGATCTACAAAATATTTATCGCAGAGCGGCAAGTTATTGGGGAGGTATGCCTTTCACCTCTAGTCCACCTTATTTGGGAGCAACAGTCCTGCTTCTGTTCATTTTTAGTTTTTTCCTCACCAAAAATCCCTTGAAATGGTATTTGCTAGGAATGACACTCTTGTTTTTAGTCATTTCCTGGGGTAAAAACTTTCCAGCCTTTAACTTCTTTTTATTTGATTTTGCCCCTCTTTACAATAAGTTTCGAGCGGTAACAATGGCGTTGCATCTCATCAATATCTTTATGGTTTGGATGATTGCTCTAGGTCTTCAAGAGTTATTTACTTCCGAAATTAAACTGAGGTCTTTGGTGAAGCCATTGATGATTACTGCAGGGGCTACCATAGGTGTCATTTTACTGGGGCTACTAGTAGCTGACTTGGGAATGCAACCCATTAGAGATATATTAGCCAAATATCCTGATTATATCAAAAGTGATATCATCAATGCCATCAAAAGTGATCGTTCGGGTATGGTTCGGGCAGATGCATTTCGTTCCATCATTTTCATCTTGCTGGCAGCTGCTTCTCTATGGGTTTGGTTTACTGGAAGATTCAAACGAGAATATGCTTTTGCCTTACTAATTGGACTCACCCTTATTGATATGTGGGTGATCGATAAGCGCTACTTGAATAGTGATAATTATGCAAAGAAAAGTGAGCTTAACCAAATGTCTCAACCTGGGATAGCCGATCAGTTTATACTAAAAGATAGCAAAGATGACCCTCATTATCGCGTGCTTAATTTAACCAAAAGCTTTTCACAAGATGCCACTACTTCCTTTTTCCATAAATCTCTGGGAGGGTACCACGGGGCCAAACTTCGCCGTTACAGTGAAATTATTGACCAGCATTTTTATCGTAATATCAATGGTGCTTATCGTAGTGTTCAAGCAGGTAATATATTAGGTAAATCCAATACCAACGACTCTACAAACTTTTCGGTACTGAACATGCTCAATATGAAATATATGATTGTGAGCGGGAATAATAACCAGGAAATCGTACTCAAAAACCCTCAAAGTTTGGGTAACGCTTGGTTTGTAGATAGTTACAAAATCGTAAAAAATTCGGATGAAGAAATCGCTTCCCTGAAAGTGTTTGATCCTAAAAAAGTAGCTTTCATCAATCCTCGTTACAAAAATGAGGTATCCAAGATCAAGATATCTCCTGATCCAAGTGCTACCATTAAACTTACCAAGTATGAGCCAGATTATTTGGTATATGAAAGTAATGCCAAAGGCCAGCAATTAGCCGTATTTTCTGAAGTATATTATAACAATGGTTTGGGCTGGGATGCCTACATAGATGGAAAGAAGGTTTCTCATTTCCGAGCTAACTATGTATTAAGAGCTTTAGCTGTTCCAGGAGGTAAACACAAGATAGAGTTTAAGTTTTACCCCAAAACCTTTTATCAAGGAGAAAGCATTTCTTTGATTGCTTCTATTCTTATCGTATTGCTTTTCTTAGCTGCGGCAGGGCTGGCTTATAAAAATTCTAGAGCTCCTAAAGAAGCATAAAAGCCTAGTCAAATAATGTATTTTTAAGCTGAAAGTTCCCTAAAAACGCAGTCTTGAAACGAACATTGATAAGTTTTTTTTGCATCAAAAAATCCACCCAATAAGCGACCGATTCTTGGGTGGATTTAAATTCTTTTTTTAGTAAATGAATCACTGGTTCTATGATTCCTCTCGATACTCCATTTCCGGTGGTTACAAAACCCTCTTCGGCAAAATAATAATGTAAATACTTATAAATCAGGTTATAGTCAAGTTTGCCATCTTTTCGTTGGACAGGCATTTCTACCTGTTTTAGGTACTTACATTTTAATGCATATTCATTCATTTGCTTCATGTCTCTTATCAGCGTACTTATCGCCTTATCCTCAATTTTTGACAACGCAATACCAAAATATTCATTGATAATCGTTTGTTGAATTTGCTTTTTCATCTTCAACGCTGCCCATCTTTGTAAAAACTGGCTTTGCTCCTCCCAGCGTAGAGCTTGACAAAAACTTTGCATTACCTCCCAATGATTCGCTAAATCATATTGTTTGAGATGGGCAATTTTTTGATTTATGTTATTGTAGAAGGTTTTCAGAAAAAATAGTGTATTGTCCTCACTTTTTCCAGTATAAGATGGGTAAACCTGTTTAAACCTTTGAGTGACCAGCTCAATCAGGCGTACATCCTGCTTGTTCTCCAATAATAAAGCCTTGAACCAGTCAAAATATAATAAGTATCTGAGGATTTCGCCTTGTTCTTTTATTTTGTAGCTTTCAAGTTTCGTTAAGAAGTGAGTAAGCAAATACTCCTTATCATCGCGTGAAACCTGATCTACCAGAATAGCATAATCACGATAATGTAGCGATACGCTTTGACACATTTCTAAAATTTCTTTTGGTAAGAAATCACCTTCCTGAAAGTCAATATATCTAAGACAAGAAATATCGCTTACCCTTACTGTCTGAGACAATATTAATTGTCTTTGGGCCTTCGTCAACTTCTTTTTTTCTAATAATTTAAAAATAACATCACATCTCAAGCTTTTTTGTTGTTGTAGATATTGTATTCGTTCTTTAAAAAACCTGCTCTTCCACTGTTCTACCTCTTGTTGATGCCTTTCCCAATAGCTTTGCCAATAATTTTTTTGTTGTTCTACACTATTTTTTCCTTTTAGTTCAAACCCAGCATTGATTACAAACAACTGATGAAGGTTTCGCTGAATAAATACTTGGTTAAACATTGTATTGAGGCTTTTAATAGCTCTTTGACCAACTGTTACCCTTCTTTCAATCCGTCTACATCCTCCGCGAGCATAACGTGCAAAAACATAATTTACAGAGTACGTTTTTTCATCATTTAATAGGTTGATCAAATAAGGAGTCGCACCCAGCAGTTTATGTAAATCAATGAGGGAAAAAAGTAAGTGAAGCTTATCTTTTTGAGTCGTTTTTTTTATTTGATCAAATAGGTAAGGCAAATCTTTCTCTCTTACCTCCACAATTCTTTCCAAAAAGACAATGGCTTGTTTACCTAATTGTAGGTATTGCTCAAGTGGCATTCTCAGCTTTAATTTTTGAGAAGCAGGTAGGCTGGTCTCCAAGGTATAGATTGCTATCAATAAGGCTTGCTTCATTTGAATGTTTTGCTCTTTACGATACAAAGCCATAAGCTTATCCCTTACCTCCATAGGCTGTCCTTTAAATCTCCGGTAGTATTTATTATACCCCTCGCTATCTTTGTATTTAGTAAATGCTAAACACTTGTAAACATAAAACCTTAGCAACCGCTCGCTTTCAACAATATTTGTCCAATACTTCTCATATAAGATATCTAACAACTTGTTAAGTGATACATCAAAACCAGATATATCAAAGCGATCATCTTGAAAAGTACCATACAAAAATCCATAAAACTCCAAACAGGCAATGTCTTGGTAAGTGAGTTTTTTCAGTAGGTACTTTTCTTGGAAAAAGCGCTCATACTCAGTCATTTCTCCCTTTAGCTTCATCAAATCTTTGCGCACCACTAACGATTGGTAGGGAAATGCCTTTTGCTTACAATATGCCACAAACTGGCTAATTGCAAGTACGTCTTTTTGAGGGTCGATATATTCCAAATACTCTACTTCATTGAATAATGAAATATTTTCAGATTTTGAAAAAAAATCTTCTACAACGCGAGGAGCTTTTTGTATTAGCTTTTCATAGGCTGGAAAAGCCTTAGAGGTGTCAGAAGAGATGACCTCTAGTAATGAAGCAATACTCTGTGCTTGACCAATGGCCTGAAAACACCCCAAGAAAATCGACACATACAAAAATCTGATCATCTTCATAAAAGTTTATTGGTATAAACTATAGAGTCTAGACAAAACATCAACCCTTATAAACGAAAAAAAGCGCTGAAGTTTCCCTCAACGCTTTCTATTGCTTATATATCTTGTTTAATCCTTTTTTTCTTCCTCCTCCTTCTTGTCGTCTTTCTTTTCTTCTTCCTTTTTCTTTCCAAAGCGGCTACTGAAAAAGCTTTTGGCTGAATCGGCAAACTCTCCTATTTTCTCTTTGGCGTCTCCTGCAAACTCTCCAATTTTTTCCCGAGCATCATCCGCAAATTCTGAAGCTTTTTCCATAAAGGTTTCTTTAGGTTCACCTGTAACCGCCTCGTGTATTTCAGCTTTAATTGTGGCTGATGTTAAGCTCAATACTTCATTTACTTTCGCATCTACTTTGTCCGCTACACGCTTTTTAATAAATGCAATAGAAGTTTCTGCTGCTTTTTTAGCTTGTTCTTCGCTGATGCCTGCCGCTTCAGCTATTTCTTTGGTTAATTGTTCTATCATAATAATTTGAAAAGTTAAGTAAAGATTGACTGAACATTTACAAGGTAAAATATTTGATTTGAAATAGAAAGTTTTTTCCTAAAACCATCTGTTGCAAAAATGTATTTGGCTTCTACTGGAAACTTGATTGGAATGTACTAATTTTAGAACATAAAAGCTTTAAGGTAAAAGCCATAAGTTCCTGCAAAAAAGAGTGACTTATCGCTTAAATTCAAAGAATTAATTATGAACGACATTCAAACTTTAATAGAACAAGCTTGGGAGGATCGTAGTCTTTTACAACAAGCCGACACAGTTACAACGATCAATAGTGTGATCGAGAAACTAGACAAGGGTGAACTAAGAGTGGCTGAGCCTACCACAGATGGTTGGAAAGTAAACGAATGGGTAAAAAAAGCCGTGATTTTATATTTTCCCACACGTAAGATGGAAACCATCGAAGTGGGACATTTTGAATTCCACGATAAAATCCCTTTGAAAAGCAACTATGCTGAACTAGGGGTAAGGGTAGTTCCTCACGCATTGGCTCGTCATGGAGCATATCTTGCCAAAGGAGTAGTCATGATGCCTTCTTATGTAAACATTGGTGCCTATGTAGATTCGGGTACAATGGTAGACACCTGGGCAACAGTAGGTAGCTGTGCTCAAGTAGGAAAAAACGTACACCTGAGTGGTGGAGTAGGTTTAGGAGGTGTGCTAGAGCCTGTACAAGCCGCACCTGTAATTATTGAGGATGGTGCTTTTATTGGTTCTCGCTGTATTGTAGTAGAAGGGGTACGTGTGGGTAAAGAAGCTGTACTGGGAGCCAATGTAACCATTACTGGTAGCACCAAAATTATTGATGTAACAGGTAATGAACCAGTAGAATATAAAGGTTACGTTCCTGAGCGTTCGGTAGTCATTCCAGGTACCTATACCAAAAAGTTTCCTGCGGGAGAATATCAAGTGCCTACGGCATTAATTATTGGTAAACGCAAAGCTAGTACTGACCTTAAGACTTCGCTAAATGATGCCTTGAGAGAAAATAACGTAGCAGTATAAATTTGTCTATTTAATGGCTAAATGGCTCCGCAATACGTCAGGATGATCATTTAGCCATTTACTTTTTCAATTCCTTTACTTTCTCTGTAAATATGTATTCCAAAACCTCTCGGGTTTGGTTAGGATAGTTTTTATGCACAACAGGTGTATTAACCAACCAATCTTTTAGTGTATCACTAAAGTCTTTTCTAATTTTTTTGACAACACGAATCCCCATTCTTTTCATTGCTTCGGCATTACACCACTGTTCGTATTGTCCCAAAATCGGTAGCACCAACAATTTTTTACCTAGAGTAATAGCCTCGGCTGGCCCTTCAAAACCTGCACCGGTAATCATTCCTGAACCAGTTGCTAAACTTTGCATAAAAGTCGCCCCATCTATGGGTAATAAAGTTACATTTTTTTGAACCTCCTTGACTTTGCAGTGCTTAGAAAATAGCTCAAATCGTACTTCAGGTACCTTTAGCAAGTGAGGAATTACTTGTATATGATGGTAATGTGATAAGTAAATGGTGTAATGATTTTGTTGATCAATTGGTAAATCATACAATGCTTTTCGCAGGATGGGATAAAATATGTTTTGATCATATTTATCAAAATGTAACCCTACATAGTGTGAGCAAGGGGCGTAATACCTCAGTACACGTTCACCTACAAAATCACGATGATTGGCACGAGGAGTTTTTTTTGAACGAAACGAGGCCTGATGCCCAAATCCAATCGCAGGGATTTTTTTTCTACGACAGGCCCAGGCTGTAATTGGTTCAAAATCATTGAGTACCACATCATACTCCTCTACGGGGAACTGCCTAATCTCCTGATAAGCCCTCCTTAACTGGAGTTCCTTAGCAGTTTTCCAATAGTCTAAGCTTCCCCTTTTGGTATAAGAAAACGTTACACCCTTGCTTTTATACTTTATTTCATAAGGTATTTTTACCTGTGACTTATTTCCACTTAAGAATATATCCACCTCACCAAATTCCTTTAACAATGGTATAATCTCCACTGCACGACTCACATGTCCATTTCCTGTGCCTTGAATTGCATATAAAATCTTCATAAGTCCATTCCTTAATTACATACACAAATAAAACCTCGATTAAGGTAGCTTGCAAGGTATTTATAGCTCTTCAGTTTTCACTTCACTCATCATCAAATTTTTGGGGTTAAAATCAGGGTTTCTCATTAAAAATATCCCCTAACAACCCAGAAAATTCACAATTTCTATCTTGAGAATAAAAATTTGAACAACATGTTCACTTAATAATTGTACCACACAACTGAATTTTTAAATTTGGTCTATCATTAACCTAAATTAACCCTTTATGAAAAAGTTATTTTTAATTACAATCATCAATATACTATGGTTTAGTGCCAGTTTTGCCCAATCTTATTCGGTAGGCTATCGCTCTCAAACTTTTAGAGATGTAGATCGCTCCAATCGTAGTGTAAGAACAATTATTTATTACCCTGCCACCAGTGCTGGTAGCAACCGTCCAATTGCTAATGGATCATTTCCGGTAATTGTACTAGGTCATGGTTTTGTGATGGGAAGCGATGCTTATCAGAATTTTTATAATGAGTTAGTACCTCAAGGCTACATAGTAGTTTTTGTGAATACCGAAGGGTCTATATTTGCAAACCATGACGCATTTTCTAAAGATATGGCATTTATGGTAAATGCTATGCAAAACGAAAATAATGTCTCAGGATCCATATTCCAAGGTAAAATTAATGACAAAACGGCTTTGCTTGGGCACTCCATGGGAGGTGGAGCTGCTACTGTGGCTGCTTCAATGGTCTCAGTCGCGACCTTGGTCACTTTTGCCCCAGCTCAATTACGGATAAATACTTTAACTCCCGCTACACAAGTAACAGCACCCTCGATAGTCTTTTCAGGCAGTGGTGATGGGGTTACTCCACCCGCCCAAGAGCACTTACCTATTTATAATAATTTAGGCGCTGCCTGCAAATACTTCATTAGTATTTTAGGGGGAGCTCATTGCTATTATGCCAATAGTAACTTTAACTGTGATTTTGGAGAAAACTTTTCTTCTGGAAACATTCAAATCTCTCGTAATGAACAACAAGCCATTACATTTCAATTTCTCAATTCCTGGCTGGCTTATACCCTTAAAAGTGATCTATCCGCTTTACAAACTTTTTTATCTGATTTGGATTCTTCCACTGCCATTGAGCCACAAAATGATTGTAGTAGTACGGCCATTGCAAGCAAAATTGTAATATTTCCTAATCCAGCCTCTCAAAATCTATCTATCCAACTTAGTGATAGCCACCAATTTGCAAAGATTGAATTATATAATGAACAAGGCCATTTGATGCTAAGCTCTCAAAAAAATCAAGTAAATATAGCACAGCTTAAAAGAGGGCAATATTTTGCAAAAATTCACCTAAAAAATCATTCCGTAATCAAAAAACAAGTACTTATCCAGTAATAGGATATTATCTTTCTATACTATCGGGTAATATAGGCGAAGCTATCAATTTCCCGATAGTATTAATCCTTAAACAACAATCATATGAAACAATTGTATTACACCCTCCTTTGCTTTACTATTCCTATGTTGTCGCTAGCACAACAAGGGTTAAAGCCTCTAAAATGGAATACTTACCCCATTAAAAACGAACAAAAATCGGCTGCCTTTATAGAAGTACATGACTTAAATAAAGATGGTATTAAAGAAGTATTAATGACTACTTTGATAGAAGAAGGTAATGGATTTTCAATTCCTTTCGCAGGAGCATTAAGAGTCTTTAATTCATCAACCGATCAATTAAATACCGCTCAATGGCAAGAAAAAACGTTGGTAAGTACCAGTGAAAAACTGGGTTTTATCAATGAAGTTTTTGTATTTGATATCAATGAAGATGGTCAGGAAGATATTTTACTCCCAACAGGTTTTTTATCTACCAATGGGGGCTCTCTTGAGTGGTTGGCTGGTCCTGACTTCACAACACGACAACCTATTACTGAAGAAACCACTAAAGGAAATACATTATTTTTCTGGCATCAAGTTATTCAATTAGACCTTGACCAAGATGGATACAAAGATTTAATCACTACGAGTACAAATGTAAGTAATGGGCCACCTATGGTAAGGGTAGAATGGTATCGTCACTTAGGAAATGGAAAATTTGAGCAACACATCATTGCTCAAAATACTGGTGGGGTATTCATTGTAGCCCATGACTTTGATCAAGATGGAGATCCAGATCTTGCACTCTCCCAGTTTTTTGGAGGAGCTTCCTTGGTATGGCTAGAGAAAATAGCCTCTCCCTCTGCCACGAATAATTGGCAAGGCAGCTGGAAACAACATGTAATAGATAATACTACTGGATTGGGATATGCTATGAAAGTACATGATATAGATGCTGATGGACAACCAGAACTTGTATATTGTAATCATAATAACCAGAATAATACAAGTCTGATAGATAGTGCTGGTAACCCTATTCCCTCTGGGGTATATTGGTTTGAAATACCCAATAACCCTGATAAGGAAGTATGGCCCAAGCATGTAATAAGCGAGGGGTTTGAAGTTACCAATTTTGACTTTGGTAATCCGGCAAGTCAAGGGTCTCCAGGTATATTTGACATTGGAGATATTGACGGAAATGGCTATCCAGATGTAATTTTACCTGGCGATGGTACCAAAGATTTATACGCGCTGAGGCAGCAAGCCAATCATACCTTTACTCGTGAAACCATTGCACAAGGAACTATGTTTGGAATGGCTAAGGTAGTAGATTGGGATAGAGATGGAGATTTAGAAGTAGTAGCTTCTATGCACAACGCTCCTGCTAACTTTGATCAAGCACAAAATCCACCACCTGGACATATAAAAATCTATGATCCTGTGATTAAAAAATCCTCAAAACCCTGGAAAGTAAGTTTATACCCAATGCCAATCTATGACAAGGCTTTCATTCGCTTGAATGTACTAAAACGTCAAAAGGTTCAGGTAAAATTATATGATAAATTTGCCCGAGTAACATATAACAAACGTTTTCAAACGATACCAGGGGAAAATATATTAGAGTTAGATTTATCAGCTCTTCCACCAGACTTTTACTTATTGAAACTTCGCACAAAGTATCGTCAGAAGGTATGGAGAGTAGTAGTGAAATAAAAGACCTATCTAATTTAAACAAACTGTTGCTAAACTACTTAGCAATGGTTTGTTTATAATGATCAAACAAAAACTGTTTCTTGAATAACTTTTTCTATCTCAAAGTTATCCTTTGATTTGGCATCCTGTACTTTCTCCATTTCTTGAGCATCATATTGGTAAAGCTTCCATTCGCCATCCTGATATTCAAGAGAGGTTAAATTTTCTATCCAATCCCCACTATTTAAATATAAAACCTCGCCTTGCTTCTGGCTATTCTGCATTACTTTTATCTGGGGCTGATGAATATGACCACAAATTAAATAATCGAATTTGTTCTCTATTGCTAAGTCAGAAGCCACTTGTTCAAAATCTTGTATATATTTTACGGCACTTTTTACGCTATTCTTAATTCTTCTGGATAAAGACATCTTTTCTTTACCCATCTTAATCAAGAAATAGTTTATCAAACTATTTAATCTAATCAACACATCATAACCAATTCCTCCCAAACGTGCCAACCATTTCGCATGCTTCATCGTGGCATCAAATACATCCCCGTGGAATATCCAAGCCTTTTTCCCATCAATAGTCAAAGACATTTTGTCTAAAAGATGGAAATTACCAATGCTTGCATTAGAAAACCTTCTCAACATCTCATCATGGTTACCAGTAAGGTAATACACTTCTGTCCCTTCAAGCAACATATTCAATACTTGCTTAATCACGGCAAAATGTGCCTTCGGCCAAAAACGCTTATTAAATTGCCAAATGTCTATGATATCACCATTAAGGATGAGTTTCTTGGGGTTAATACTTTTGAGATAACGTGTCAATTCTTTTGATTGACAACCATAAGTCCCAAGATGTACGTCAGATATGACTACAATTTCTACTTCACGCTTGTTCATTGGTGAAAGGAGTTGAATAAATTGATGTGAAACTTAATCAAATATTCAAAAGTAGTTCTTTTCGAAGTAGAAGAGGTTAGCCTAAATTCAAGATTAGTTTACTAAAATCAGGGATGTTAAAACTAAATCAACAACTAATTAGCATTAGTTTAGCGTTGATTTAATAATGGCTTAATTATAAAATACTCTAAAGCCAAAAACCCCCATCACTTAACGTAATGAGGGTCTAATATTG
>DMXI01000416.1 GCA_003483885.1 Microscillaceae bacterium | reverse complement strand
AAATGCACAAACGATTTGGAAAACTCCCTTTCAAAGAAGTCATACAGCCTTCTGTAGATTTGGCTAAAAAAGGTGTGGTACTTACTGCCCGTGAGGCTCGCAGCTTCAACAGCTACCGTAATGCCTTTTTTGACCACAATACCACTCCTCCTTATCCATTGGTAAAAGATGACAAGACACCGTTCAAAGCCGGAGAGGTGACTAAATATCCGTATTTGGCCCAAACCCTAGAGCGTATCAGAGACAAAGGCCGGGATGGATTTTATGCAGGCAAAACGGCTGATTTGATTGTGCAAGAAATGAAAGCGGGTGGGGGCATTATTAGCAAAGAAGACCTTAAAAACTACCAATCGGTATGGCGTGTACCAGTAGTGGGTTATTATAAAGGACACAAAATCATTTCTATGTGCCCCCCCTCAGCAGGAGGTATTGTATTAATGCAAATGCTGAAGATGGTAGAGCCTTTTGATATGAAAAAAATGAGTTGGCATTCGCCCAAAGCGGTACAAGTGATGGTAGAAGCCGAACGTAGAGCCTATGCCGATCGGTCGAAGTATCTGGGTGATTCTGACTATTACCCTGTACCGCTACACAACTTACTTGACCCTGCTTATCTGAAAAAGAGAATGAAAGATTTTAGTTTTTCTAAGGCAGGAAGCTCGAAAGTAACTAAAGAGGGAAATTGGGGAACCGAAAGTGAAGAAACCACTCATTTTTCTATTGTAGATAAAAAAGGCAATGCCGTAAGCATTACTACCACGCTCAATAGTGGATTTGGCTCTAAAGTAATGGTGGCTGGAGCAGGTTTTTTGCTTAATAACGAAATGGATGATTTTAGTGCCAAACCAGGCGCTCCTAATATTTATGGATTGGTAGGGGCCGAGGCCAATGCTATTGCGCCTGGTAAGCGAATGTTAAGTTCTATGACTCCTACCATTGTAGAAAAGGATGGCAAATTGAAAATGGTGGTAGGAACTCCTGGAGGGTCTACCATTACTACATCGGTTTTTCAGGTAATATTGAACGTAATCGAGCATGATATGACCATGTACGAAGCTGTAAATGCCCCACGTTTTCATCATCAATGGTTGCCCGACGAAGTATTCGTAGAGAACAAGGCTTTGAGCCAAAGTACGAGACAAACCCTTCGTAAATTGGGCTATAGTATCCGTCCTCGTCCTCCCATAGGCAAGGTAGATGCTATTTTGGTCTTGCCCAATGGTTCGTTAGAGGGAGGAGCCGATCAACGTGGTGATGATACCGCAAAAGGCTACTAAGTTTTATTAGAATATTGAATACCAAGCAATAAATGTTGAACCTCGAAGTGGTGCAGAAGTACACACTTTGAGGTTTAACTATTTAGTAGATAAGATTCATTCGCCAAAATCAGCAACAAATTTCCTGAACAATCGTTATCTTTCGGGTAATTTATTAGTCAAACCATTTGTAGAATGATCAAAATACACAAAGCCTGCACCTTCAGCATCTTATCCCCCTTGATATTTTCTCTTTTCTTGTGGTCGCACACCTACGCACAAAGCCCTGGTTTTGGTGCTACCGAAGGATACATGAGTTTTGGAGTTCAGTTCAATGCCATGAACTTTCGGGGTGATGTGTATTCCGATTTTTCAATGACTCGTCCTGGTATACAAGTACATGCTATGCGTAAGCTAGGATCTCGAGTACATGCTCGTTTGAGTTTGGGATTTGGGCAAATTTTTGGCGATGACATCAAAGCCAGCCCTACCAGTACGAAGTATGCCCGTAATTTACATTTTCGAAACAACCTGAAAGAACTCACCTTAGTAGGTACCTACGATTTGGTCAATAGCCCCAGTCGCTATTACCAACGAGCCGGATTTACCCCTTACATTTTGGCAGGCTTAGGAGTAGTTCATCAAAACCCTCAAGCCAAAACTCAAAGTATTACGGGTGAGGCGGGCTGGATAGATTTGCAAGCCATTGGTACCGAAGGACAGGGGAGGCCTGGCTATGACACTCCTTATAACAAAATGCAGATCGTGATTCCGTTGGGTATTGGATTACGCTGGAAGCTAAGCCGTCGTTGGGATTTTGCTATTGAAACCAGTGTACGTCTTACTTTTACCGATTACTTAGATGACGTGGGAGGGAATGTACCCGATCCAGGCGATTTGACCAGCGATTTGGCAAAATCTTTATCAAATCGTTCACTGGAAGCCACTGGTGCCGTCAATGGAACCGCCCGTAATCTAGGTGCTTTGCGCGAACAATATGGTACCACCAATTTTCAGGCATTTGATGGTAATACCTACGAAAACCTCAACGGATTGGGAGTAGGCAGTACCCGAGGCAGCCGAGGACGTGATATTTACTTTGTGACTGGTTTCCATTTTACTTATATTTTAGATACTGGTTTGCAATGCCCTCAGATTAGATGGTAGCTTTTTAAGTGAAAAACTAAAAGTGAAAAATGAAAAGTTGGTGCGAAGCAGAGATTAGTTCATAGTTAGGAGTGGGTAGTTTGTAGTGTTTGGTAGCCGTTGGTTGTTAGCTTTTGGCCTTTGGTCATTGCGAAGCGCAGCTAATGACTAAGAGCTAATAACCAATAGTATATTCTCGTATTTGCAAAATCAATAGTTGTTTCCGCTGTCCTGAGTGAAGCCGAAGGAACTAACAATGAAGCAATAAAACAATAAGCGCAGCAGAACAATAAAAAAATTAACCATTGACCACTCACCATTAGAAAACGTTGTCCTGAGCGAAGCCGAAGG
>DMXI01000198.1 GCA_003483885.1 Microscillaceae bacterium | reverse complement strand
TAGATAAGTTCACTACTTATCGCTCATCAATCAAAGTTTTTCCTTGGAAGAAATTGGATTCCAAGTATATTGACGACATTGGTTTATAAACGTGTTCTCAATGAGTGTGACGTTCCACCTCTGGATATTGGGGTTCAGGCAGTTTAGTTTTTACCATATTACTCAGGTGTTGCGGAGCCATCAACTACACGTTTTCGTTGATTCTCCGCTTTAGTCACATGCTCTTGTCCCCTTGCCTTTTCATACTTAGGTAAGTGCTTCACCTCAGAGTATTTACTTTGAACTCTGGCTATCTTGGATAGCAATTTATTTGATGCGTTTCACGGCGCACAATTTCTGTATCATCCGGCTCTCCAATCAAATTCAGGATAATGGTTTGCTGTCATATTTCCCATAATGAATTTGTTGATGACATTTTTGGCAAACGATGAGCGTTTTGCGCTGCCTTGCCATCATTTTCTTTGTATCCTCTCATTAAGCAGAGACTTGCATTTGTTTTTGTTCTGATTTCCAGTTGCTTGGCAAAAGTTGTTGCAATTGCTTGATGGGCCAATTATTGATATTTTTGATAACATCTGTGAGCTACTCAAGTGGATTTACTCCTGCCATTTTGCAAGAACCAATCAACGAATAAAAGATGGCGGCACTTTTACCTGCTTTTGGGGAGCCTATAAATAGATAATTGTTAAACTCAGCGGGGAGGTTACCCTCCCACACTGGTCTCCAGAACGGAGCGTGAGACTTTTACCTCACTCCGCTCCTCAGTGTATGACTACTACCATTGTTTGTAGCATCAACCCTCAAGCATGAATTTGGTCGTGGCAATACAGATGTACCAGTATCAGGTTTTTGTCTGCATTACTACCTCCCTTAACTTTTGACTTCAGATGATGCTTTTCAATGATATCATCTGGGTTAAAGCTAAGTCCACAATGTTCACATTGGCCCTTTTGCCTTTTTAACAAACGGGCTTTTTGCGGATCATAGGTTTTGTATTTATCTCCTATTCTCCTACTCCAATATAGTTCATCTCCATCGAAAGGACTTTTGCCCCCTTTGACTTGTATCCATTTGATACTTTTTGGAAAGTCCGAATGGTATAAGAGTCTGTATTCGGCTTCCTTCGTTCGATAGACGAATGCCCACCTTCTTTGCTTTGTTCCAAAGTATTTCTTTTTGATCCAAGGTAGTTTCTTCTTTGGATGTCGACGTTTTGCCCATCTCCAAAGTCGTTTCCACAGTAAATCTTTTGCTTTGGAGAAGCTTTTTGAAGCGTGCCAAGGGGATTGATAGTTGCACCAACCCCTAATAATGGGGTTGATATTACTGATTAAAGCTCCTGCACTTAACGCTCGGTGTTTGATGCAGGTAGCTTTAAGTGTTTGATAATGTCTATCAATACTTTCTTTGGAGGGTTGGATGATGGTTTTGAATCCTAACTTCTTACCATTGAAGCTTCCAGATTGGTGTTTCCCTACCTTAAACTGTCTGATTTCAAAGCCCAGAAAATTGAATCCCGGCTTTTGGTCATTGTGTTCTTGGAGGGTATGTACTATTCTGGTCTTGCTGGGATGAAGTTCTAGGCCGATTTCCCTTAACCAGTTTTCTACCAAGCTTTTGCAATGCTCTATCGGCCCTAATTCCTCACATAATATCACGAAGTCATCCGCATATTTGATGAGGCGAGGAGCTTGTATACGTTTCCCATAATCTCTCCGCGAATGCTTCAATCTGCCGTCTGTGTTGGATGGGTAGTGTTCTGAAATGAGTTTCTCCATTCCGTGCAGTGCAATATTTGCTAAAAGCGGTGAAAATAGAGTAGAGACAGAGCGCACCTTTTAACCTCGCGATTAATGTGTTTCTCCATCCCTCTCCCCAAACCACACGTGAAACTTTCGCTTCATGCGGCTTTCCATTATTGTTACCTCCGACCAAACGAGGAAGTTTTAGCATGACAGGTCCGACATAATAACAGAAGATTTTCTTCAACGTCTTTTCCTTTGTCCTTTCGGGCAATGATGTGATGTAAATCAAGCTGATCTTGATTCCCACACCATTCACACTTGGCTCCTCTTTCAGCTTTAATTTTCTCTTTAAGTTCTCGCCAGGCAGCGTTTTCCGCGTTTCCTTTCCACACCTTATTTGTTAGTGGAGTGTCTACTTTTTGAATGGTAGTAGCAATCCAAGTTTCCTTCAAATAAGGGTTGTCTGGTGCACGAGAACGATATTTTCTAAGTGATAAGTCACTCATTTTATACAAAAAGTAACCCTTATCACCATTGATTACTCCCAAGTTGAATCTTTTGCCATTCTCCCGATGCTTGTACATCTTCATGATGCGTCGAGGTCGTAATTTATGTCGGTTTCGTAGCCAGATAAATAGTCGTTTGTTGACCCAGAAATCCAAGTCTTTGGCTATTTTCTTAGCATTACTATGCCGATAATAATTGATCCAACCTCTTAACACTGTATTGAGGGCATTGATTTTCAACAAAGGAGAATCTTGAAAATATTTTCGTTTCGTCATTTCCTTTACCTTACGTTTTAGCTTTTTGATGTTTTCCTGAGCTGGGAAGACCAACATCTTGGGTCGGTCGTATGCACTAACATAGCGCCGAATGTGAAAGCCTAAAAAGTTAAAACCTTGGTTTACGTGAGTAATGTGCGTTTTTTCAGGAGCCAGTTCTAGCTTTAACTCTTTCCAGAGAAAAGTTTTGAACTCCTCTCGAAGTCTGATGGCTTCGGCCTTGTCTCCATTAGTCAGTAATAGCCAATCATCAGCATATCGAATCAACGCACAGTTACCTAGGTGCTTATTCCGACGTTTTTCCTTCTCTTTGCGGTGAAGGTTACCATATTTATTCCACCAGAAGAGGTCTAATTGATGTAAGTATATATTTGCCAAGATTGGCGAACATACCGCTCCCTGGGGAGTACCAATATCGGTACTTTTAAACAAGCAATCTTCCATAATGCCTGCTTTGAGAAATCGCCTAATAAGCTTTAGGAAATGAGTGTCAGCTATTCTCTTAGCTAGTATTTTCATCAAGATTTTATGATGAATACTATCAAAGGCTGCCTTTATATCACCTTCAATTACCCAATAGAATTTACCTTGGCGATTGATGTAGCTATCTAATCTGGCGATACAATCCTGTGTTCTACGTTCTGGTCGAAAACCATTGGAACAATTCAGAAAATCACTTTCATAGATAGGTTCTAATATCATTTTCACCAGCATTTGAACTACTCGGTCTTTGATAGATGAGATACCTAATGGACGTTTCTTTCCATTAGCTTTGGGAATGTAAACTCGACGAGCTGGCTTTGGTCGGAACTGTTTTTGACATAGTTCTTCCCTGATTTCTTGCACCAATTCAGCTTTGGCTGTATTGGAGGCAAGATGTTTTTTAGTCATTCCGTCTATCCCCGCTGTTTGAGAACCTTTGCGAGAAAGTACAACATGTAGCGCATAATTGATCCATTCTGTACGACAAATAAGCCGGTACAAGTGTCCAAACTGATGCGTTGGTACATGCCTTGCCTTTCTGGCGAGACTACGTTGGGTTTTGATAATATCGGACATACATCTTATTCCTTTCTACTTCCTCATCCGTGTCTCTAACAATAACTGCCGTCCTTTGCCATGTACCAGACTTTCTCTGGCTCAGACTACTACGACGGCTCTGCCACGTAATCACCACATCAGTTGCAGCTAACCCAGTCTGTAGACAGACCGATGATTACGCTTCCTACGTTCATGAAATAGTACGTCGTTACATCTAGCCGTAGGCTCCTTCTTTACTCCTATAAGATACAGACCTAGTATCCCCGATATTAGTTGATGGTTTGTACCTCTATAACCAGCGCAATTTGATTCGCATCAATGAACCTTTTCACCAACTTGACTAAACAATTGGTTACCTGATATCTCACGCCATCTCTGTCGTTTGGCAGCGTGTCCAAGGTGCAGGAGCTTCAAACAAAGATTTCTCTCGTAGCCATAGCTAAATTCAGGCTCGAAGCCTCATATTGTAACAGAGTGCCAATACTTTGCTCCTTGTTTCCCAAGCTTCAGACAAGTTATTGCTCATTTTCCCCTGCCTGTTGGGTTAGCCTTAGTATCTTGAGGCAGATACTAACTCTTGGAAGAACTTCTCTTCCTTGAGTATTACCATTTCACGCTTCGTAGCGCACTACTACCGCCTTGCGGTGTTCCTCTATGAGTGGGGTTATATCCTTTTCTTTCGGCTCGTTCTGAGAAGTCTATGACTCCTGCCTTGAGCCAAGCCTTTATTTGGCGTGAAAAGGTGGGAGAAGTATTGAGCTTGTCTAGTAGATATTGGTGGTTGATTTTATCAAAACATTTACTGATATCTGCATCCAAAACATACTTAGGTTTTTTATTGATGCAGCAGAAAATGGCTTTGATAGCGTCGTGGGGAGAACGACCTGGACGAAACCCATAAGAATGAGGCTCAAACTTGGCTTCCCATTCTGGTTCCAATGCCAGTTTAAGTAAAGTTTGTTTGGCTCTCTCTTGTATGGTAGGTATGGAAAGAGGTCTTTTCTCCGCGTTGGATTTGGGTATCCATATCCTGCGGGTACTGCTAGACTTTCCGTTGAGCTTCAGGTTTTGAGCAAGGGTGAGACGTTCTTTTGGATTAAGGGATTTTACTCCGTCAATTCCTGCGGTCTTCTTGCCTTTATTTTCCTGAGTTACCTTCCTTACCGCCACGAGTTTAGCAAACATTGAACTGGTCATCATCTTTTGGAGTTTGCGAACTTTGGGTAATTCATTCTTTTGTGTAGCTCGATAAATTCGTTTTTGCAGCTTGAATACCTGTAAATCCACCTGTTTCCAGTCGATCATTTGCCAAGTATTCCATTTCAACTTTGACTGTTTTGTAGTCTCCATACTAGAACTTTGAACTGTTTTTAGCGAATGTATCTCTCATACAGCAGGTGAGCCTTCAGCTTATCCTTCTCATTACAAGTAGGCATTTGCTTCCTCTCACATCCCTCGGTTTGGGGTGTTTCTTTGCGGGTAACCACTCTGAGATTCCAGAGAACTTCCCCAAACCTTGAATCGTTCCTGTTTATGATTAGTTCTGACCTTAGAATTGCTCAATCCACCGAAGCCTTGGGAAAGCATCAGGAAAAACAGAAAAACATCTTTCCTTTCCTACTTTGGCTTATGCTCATGTTTTGAACGCTGGGTATCAGTGCTTTTCCCAACTGCATCGTCACGATGGTTTGCGAGCATTCACTTTCGTTATTCATAGTCAGTTGCTTGCAGCTACCCTGGATTGCACTACCAGTTGTGCCGCTTTTAGTGCCGCTTCAGCTATTGGAGATACCACCTTCCAATCACTGGACACTATGCTTTCAACCCGATGCCTAGATGGAGGGACTTGCACCCTCATCATAAACAAGTTCTCTCGGTTTCAGGCTCTCACCTTTCCCTGTTGACCATCGGTTGATGGTGGGGTGAACTTCAGAAGCCGTGACTTCTTGGTATCACCAACGACCCACACCTTTCTTCCAATGGCCAAGGGTCGGATGGCATTCTCAACTAGATTATTATCAATTTCTACCTCTCCATGCCAGAGATACGCTTTGAGTTTCTGCCATCGTTTTTCAATGTATTCAATGGCTCGGTACAACTTCATTTTGGGTTTGAGTTTTGGCTTAGTTTTTTGTATCCATTGCTTAAGCGCAGCCATCGGTATTGCCCTCTTATAACGACGTAGTTGTGCGGCTTCTTTGGGCCCAAGTTCCTTTTGTTTGATTTCTTTCTCGATCAGATATAGTTGTCCGATGAAACGCAGGGGCGCTTCGGTTAGTGTGGGTAGCGTTTGGTTGACTTCATAGATTTTCCTTCGGGCATGGGCCCAACAGGTTGTAAATCCCGATTTTTATCGGGGAAAACAAGGTAATGTCTTCATTTTTTTCAAAATGCTCATAGACTCCATAATCATCAGTCTGGATTTTTCCCTGATATTTTTTGAGTATCTCATCGGGTGGGTCACTGCCGCGAGATCTATGATATTGCACAAACAGTGCTTTGGGTGATTGATAGAACCAAAAATATCCCGTATTAATGTTCTTTTCGTGATTACGATCCAGCACTTTGACAGGTGTCTCATCTATTTTTACATAACCACTTGAGAACACCTTTTTTTGTTGTAGCTCATAGAGTGGTCTGAGCAGTTCTGCGGTTTTTTGTACCCAGGTATTAAAGGTAGAAGAGTCAATTTGGATGCCTATTCTTTCAAATCGTTGTAACTGGCGATACAGTGGCAAGTGATCGCAGAATTTATCACAAATCATTTGAGCTAAAAGCGCAGGACTGGCTAAACATCTAGGGATTGGACGCTCAGGAGCACCCGCCATCACTTTTCGGCAAGTAAGTGTGTCCAAGTCTTGGATATAACAAGGACGAATGTAGCGAATCACCACCAAGCGACTTGGCTCATAGTCTAGCACCTCGGTAATTTCATCGGGCAAACGACGCATATCTTCGGTGATGGGTTCATCAGGAGTGAGCATTACCTCTTTACGAGGTAAGTGTTCAGGTAATTTACCCTCAGGGGTTCGGAGCTTTTTGGACTTTTTAGGAGTAGAAGGTTTGTTAGAAATAACAGGGGCTACTTCTTCTTCCGCTTTTTTTTGCTGGGGTGTAGTTACTACCGCCACTACGAGATTCAGAGGTGCTTCCATACATCAAACGACGAAGTTCAGTTAATTGGGCTTTCACTTCGGCCAACTCAAGATCGCGAGTAGCAAGTGCTTCCTTTAACGCTTGATTCTCTTGGATAATGGCTTGATAATTTATTTCATCCTCTGGCATAGAGGCAAAACTATAAAGTCTTACGTAATTTCCTACTTTTTTGAAGAATAACGTTTACGGTAACGAACCGACGAAAGTGAAATCCCGGATAGAAGTAAGCCTACTTCCGAAGCAATTAAAGGACGGGTACCCCAAGTAGAAACAGGTAACTCATAAGTCCCTCGCTCCAAACGCTTATAGTAAATCGCAAAACCGTCTCCTTCCCAGCACAAAAGCTTCACCCGATCACGGCGACCGTTAAAGAAAATAAACACCAAACCACTGGTGAGCAGTGACTCAAAACGGCTCATTACTAAACCACACAAACCTTCAAAGCCCTTACGAAAATCACAAGCCTCGGTATATAAGTAGTAGTGGCGAACATTACTTAAATGAAGCATTAGGAAATGAATTTAATAGCTTGGATAAATAGGCTGCATCAGGTAAACTATCAAAGCGCAAGCGGATATGGGAACCAATTTCAAGACTCAAACCAGTAGGGTGTACTGAAGTTGGAGCTTCTAAGGCTACAAAGGAAGCAGTCTTGGAAGGCATTGGAGCTTCGCCATAAACCTTTATATATTGCTGGCGATAACGGTAAAATACCTGGATTGGAAAATTGATCCGTTCACAGTAAGCTACGGGACTTAAATCCAGCTCATAACTTTCTGAAGCCTTTTCAAACATCTTACCTTGATCGTATTTCTTGTGCATAATAGAAACTTTTCAGTAAATAGATGTGCAAATAAAGTAGGAAAAGCACGATTTCAAAATACCCCTTTGGATGAGGGGATACTCTTCTGATGATCAGAAACTATTTTTGAAGGACTTAAAAAAGGTATATCAAGCTTCTAAAAAGGAAGACGCAGAAGATCACCTACTTGATCTGGGGAAAAGTGAGGCCAAAAATACCCCTTGGTGCTAAGCTCAGGTTGCAAAATCGAGTAGGCAAGGAGAACTGCCCTCAAGCCTCATGCTCCGTTCTAGAGATCAGTGTGGGAGGGTAACCTCCCCACTGAGTTTAACAAGCCCTCTCATATATAGACAAGAGGAGTGGGTATTACCTCTTTTCTCTTATTCTCATCTGTAATTCATATATTCTCTTTACATTCAAAAACTCATTATTTGCTATGTTAAACTTGGTGATTAGGCTCAACATTAAATGTGCTTTTATCAATTATTCACTCGGATGGATGGAGTGATGAGCGTTCTTATCTGCCTTGAGCATATAATGAGTATAATAATAAAAATTGAGGCGATTCGCATTTCAACTTTTTATTGATACACATCCCCTCAATTAACTATCCTTAAAATAAGTTCTATTTTCTCTAGGTGTAAATGCCTGAGGAGTTTGATTTTATCAGGCTAAAGCTCTATTAAAAACTACTCAACATATTTCTATGGATAGTATCTCTAGGCTCAAAATTCGGTTGTCAAAACCGTAATCAAACGTCAAGAATAGCGTCATCCAGTTTCTCACCTTCTTTTAAACCTATCTTTTTTCGTAATCTATATCTTGCAATTGAAATACTTCCAGCGTTGACTCCTATAATTGAGGCTATTTCTTTTGTAACAAATCCTAATTTAATCAATGCACATAAACGCAAATCTTGGTGGTTTAGTAGTGGATATTTTTTTTTAATTTTTTCAGAAAAACTTGGATGAATTTCAGTAAAAATATTTAGAAATGTGTCCCATTCATTATCTTGAACAAAGCTTAGATTGATTAATTGATTGATAGATTTTAGATCCCTTGTTTTAATTTTTAATTTATCAATACCGATGACCTCTAGCTCAGACTGAAGCTTTCGCAATAGATCATTTTTTTGTTCCATCTGCAAGATTTTAGAGGCCAATTGTTGGTTTTTAATGTCTAAATCTCTTTGCAAATTTTCGACGACTTTCTTATGTCTCTCGCTTTCAAATTTAGCTTGCTTTTTAAAAATAGACTTGGTGTGATTCTGTCTTTTATTACGTACTATGAAAAAACTCATGACTAAGCACCCTATCAAATGTATGCTATATAATATTTCAATAATAATATAACATTGTTTTTTTATGGCGATTTTTTCTTTTTGTAATAATCTAATTTTTTCATTTCTCTTCTGTATATCAATGTTCTTTTTATAAGATTCAAATAAAACCTGCATTTCCAATTCTTGTTTTGTCTTTTGAGTCTTAAATAGAGTATCAGTGATAAGGTTATATTGCTCATAATATTTCAATGCTTTAAAAAATCTTTTTTTTGTCTTATATAATTCGTATAGTTGTTCTAATGCATCTTTATATATTACTTTTGCATTTATTTCTTGTGCCTTTTTAATCGCTTGCTCGAGAATATTCTTACTTTTTATGAACACTCCTTTTTTTCTTAGACAAAAGCCCAAATAAACAAGTCCTTGTGCGTAAAATAATTTAAGTTGCTTTTTTTTTGTAATTTTTAAGGCTGTGTTTATATTTTTTATCCCTGAGTCATATTGTCCTATTTTGCATTCGCAAAAACCTAAATTATCTTGAATTTTAAATTCTTCATAGTTTTCATTTTTTTGCTTTCGTTCTTTAATTATTCTTTTATAAATTTTTATTGCTTCTCTATACCTATATTGTTTTTCATATATACGGGCGATTCTAATGCTGAGATTATGTATTCTATTGATAGAGTTTACTTTAAAACTTAAATCAAGTGCTTTAAAATAATTGTCATACGCATTTGGATAATCTTTCTTTTTTTCAAAAAAATCTCCTAAGTTTTTTAGATAAGTAATTTGATTCCATTCGCCTTTTTTTTTTTTCAAGAGTTTCATTAATCTCAATTGATATTCAATTACTTTTGGATAATCATTTTGTAACCAATAAACTTCCTTGATTTTATTATATGCTCTAGATATCATAATGGTATCTTTTAGAGCTAAATTTATTTTTAGTGCTGTTTTAAAACATTGAAGAGCTATGTTATAGTTTGCTGCTCTTAGATTTATCACACCTAAGTGCATTTGTAATTTTGATTGATCTGCTTTTATATTCTCTTTTTTAGTCAAAATCATTGCTTGATTGATGTAATCTTTTGCTTTTTGAGGTTTATGATTACGGAGCCCATGAGCTAATTCCTCTAAAATACGTATTTGTTTGAGTCTGCTTTCTTTATTCTTTTTCTCCAAACTATCAATCTCATTTTGATTTTGAGCTTGAATGGGGATGTACAAAAAAATGTATAATATGAATATTAATGACCTGCACATATCTTATCTGTCGAGCTTACTATTAATAATTTTTAAAAAAATTTATCAACAGCAAATGACTTCTATCGGTCAAAGAAATGGGCTAATCAATAATCTCTTTGAATACTAAAAAGAGCTATATATAAAAATTAAGAAAATATCTAATAGTCATTCGCCTTGACATATTATTGAAAACAACTTATTTTATTTTGCCTTGCGCATTGAAAATAGATACCCTTAACCTTCATCTCAAATGAATTCGATAAACCTTAGTTTTTCACAGCCACAATAAAAAACGGATGTTTATTACACAAACCTCGAAAAAATAGTTGTTCAACGCATATTTTTGGTTGTTTGGAATTGCATAGTGTATTCTAATTTTTTTATGAATATCTTTATATACGTTTATTTAGTCTGCACTTTCATTATAAAATAATTATTGAGACCAAAATCAAGTAAGATTATCATTATAGTAATAAAACATAAAGCGGGTTTTCTAAAATTCATTTTAAATATTTTTCTCGATTACGATGAGTTAGGTGAGATTCAAATGATTAGAAGGTGTCTGTTTTTTAGAGAAAGTTTTAGGCAAAAATCATTAATTTATCTGTGTCTTAATAAGTATAGGGCGTGCCAGATATTACAGTATTACCTTTCCATAGTAGAAGAGTAATGAAATTATTCTTTAAAGTAATATATGTCACCTTTTATTAAAAATCTTCAAGAGGGATAACATAATCCTTACATAAGTAAAGTTTGAAGGTTTTATATTTATACATTAAATTTGAGTTTCAGAATGGGGTTATGTATCAGTTTGACCTTATTTCCATGTTAATGCTTACTCTGATAAAATTGTTTTATTCATTTTTCCAGCATGCGTTTTTCTTTTATTTTTTTCTTAGCTTTTTGTTTACTGTTATGCTTATCTACAAACATACAGGCTAACCAATCAAGTTTGCTTCAAAATCCCCAAAGCATTTCACTTGATTCCTCTCTGATAGTTAAATTGCAGAAACAACTTGAAGTTCTAATCAAATTAGAAAAAACTCAAAGCTTTAAAAAAAGAGGGCAAGTTAACTTTAAGATTGGTCAATACTTATACAGGTTAGGTCATTATCAAAAAGCTATACATTTTTATAATGAAGCATTAGTAAATATAAAACAAACTAGGTTACCTGTTAATTTGGCCTATATATATGATTGCTTAGGTTTATCTTATTTACAAATCAAAAAAGATCTTGAGGCAGAAAACGCCTTTAATTATGCGCTTAAGTTGTTTGCAAAATTTAAAAAAAACAGGCAGTTAGGTAATGTGTTAATTAATCAAGGGTTATTATGTCAAAAAAAGAAGAGGTATTCTAAATCCATTAGTAAATATCTTATCGCAAAAGATATTCTAAAAAAATCATCAAATAAATTTGATGTAGCTAGAGTTTTAGTGTTTATAGGAAAAGTTTACGTTCTTCAAAAAGAATATAAACAAGCCAAAAAAGTATTACAACAATCCCTTAATACATATCTTCAAATAAAAGATACTTTGAGTTTTCACGAAAATCAAGCCATAATTGCTTCCTGTTATTTACAAGAAAAAAAATACTTGCAAGCAATTAAATGGGCTCAGTTGAGTTTTTCTGGCGCTAAGAATACAGGACAAAAATATCTTCAAAAAGAAAATTTGAAAATTTTATCTGAAGCTTTCTTTCAACAACGTGACTTCGCAAATGCTTTTTTTTATCAAAAACAACATCTACAAATTGTACAAGAACTTAACAAAATCAAATCAGCAAGTCATACAAATGTTTCAATATTGTTAGAACAATTATTTGGCAAAAAACTGGTTTCTATTCAAGGGGAATTCACTATTTACAGACAAAGATCAAAGTGGTTATTAGTTCTTGCTTTTTCAATGGGTCTCCTTATTTTTTATGTATTGAAAAACAAGATCATCCAAAAAAGGCAATTGTATATAAAAGAGATAGACCAACAATATCAAAATAAAATAGAAAACTTAAGTCAAATAGTTTTATTCAAAAACCAGCAATTGACTACCTATGTAATACAAGAGATAGAAGTCAAGCAGATGCATAGAGAACTAACACATAAATTCAACCAATTTTTGCTATGTAAAAATATACGTGAAGGAAAACAAAAGATAAGAAGTATGGAAAAATCAATCAAAACTAATTTAGATACAAATGATGATTGGCAGGTATTAGAACAAGCATTTATACAAGTATTTCCAGATTTTATTACTAAGCTTAAATCGCAACATCCAGCAATAAATCAAGATCAGATAAAATTATGTATTCTGATTAAATTAGAACTATTACCAGATAAAATAGCGCGTATTTTAGGAATTTCACCCAATAGCTTGCGAATGAAATTTTATAGGCTTGAAAATACTTTGAATTTAAAGCAAAGAATTAAGGAGTACGTAACTCATTTATAACTTCATATTATTCATTACACGATATATCTTTATTATAAATGACTGTTCAGCGAGTAATTTAATACCATCATAAATCTCGAGAATTGCATATCAGGCAGATATGTATGTTAATACTGGGCAGAAGTGGTTCTGTTCCAAATTTTGTGGTGTTACAAGTCATCATATAAAATTCTGGTTCTTAAAAATTCAAAATTAGCCCTGTCACATATCTGTCGTTTGATGAGCTTCAGACGATTTACTTACTCTTCGTCTTGTTCATTTGGCTAGCCCAATGTTCTCACATTTTTTATAGCATCATAATCCTTTACCAGTCTTAGAGTAAAGTTTTTTTATTGCAGGAATCTGATTTATATCTGTCAACCACTTAACAAAGGTTTTCCCTGATTTTTCATTTATTAATTGAATAAAGCGGCATTCGTTACATCTTCGCAAGAATCCAGTAAATATTCTTTCAACTTCTTGTCCTTGATCAATTTCTCTACACCTTTACCATCGCTAGATGGATAACATAACAGCCATTAGGCTCGTCTGATTGACAAAGAAATTTGTGGGAGGCTTTCTGTTCAATTGGCTTATAAACCTTATGACTTCTGAGTAAGAATATTCATATCTGTTTCTGTTTAACTTTTTTAGTGTAATTATCTGTTTGCCAATCCTTAGCAATTTGATCGGCAAGATTATCCAACTTATTAGCTTTGATTATAGGATACAGTTTCACAGCTTTTGTCTCCTTCGCTAAGCTATTCTTTACTAGTCAGCTTTTCGGCTGGTGGGGTATCCGGTTAATGGAAATAAACACTTGTTTTTTGGGCTGCTGTTCGAAGTACTTCAGCTTTTCCTTGTAAAAATCCCTCAAGTTTTTGAGTAAATACTTGCTTAGCTTGTTGAGCTCCTTCATTGATCCCTTCCCGGTAGAAGTTGGTCCCGTCTCTAGTGATGGTTTCTACTTTTGGATGCTTTTATAACCAGTTAATTAACCTTTCATTTCTTTTATCTGACAGTAAATCTGCAGGTTTTTGTTTTTCCAAACCCACTAGGATAGTTCCACAATGAGCTCATTTGCGAAATGTCCAGTCATCAACTCCCAATACTCGAACTGATTTTGTCGGTTCAGCAGACACAGATTTAGCATACTTCAAAAAGGTATTTAGTTCTACATTCAATCCCTGTTTTTGTAAATATTTTTTATCAGCTCTATCACCCATAGGTAATGCTGTAGAAGCATACATTGTTTTTATTTATTTAAATTTCTTTCATTCAAAAGCTTTGATTTGAAGTTTTGAAAAATAGACTTAAGCAGGGCTATTTAATATCCTGTTTTGCACTATAATTTATTGAGTAAATAAGAAAATTATTTGTTAGTATAATCCCTATTTATTTTCTCAAAAAATATTTTTGAAACCAGTGGGTATTTCTATTCTTGGACTTCAAGTTTCTAATTTCAATAATTCCTCTTCTTATATCCCCATTCAAAGTCCAATTTTACTCCTCAGAATAAGTGATCAAAGTTCAATTACTGTTTCTATGTGCTTAATAGTCTCCTGAGTTGAAGAGCAAAATGAGACAAATGAGATACTTCCATGTGCACGCGCATGGAAGGGTAAGAATAACACTACCATGAGTAAAAAAGAACTACCAAACATATCATCCCAGAAGAAAAAGGCTAGAGGAAGTACTCTTAAAGCACGGGATACCACCATCCAGAAACAAAAGGCTTTTATTGAAGCCTTGGTACATACGGGTGGTAACCGACAGTTGGCCTGTGAGCGGGCTAGTCAGGTACTTGGAGTAAAAGTATCCCGTGCCTCGGTATATCGTTGGCTTAAAACGAGTGAGTCTTTTGCCAGGAAAGTAGCAGAAGCCAACACCATTGGAGATGCAATCACCGTGGATTTAGCTCAGAGTACGCTTGTACAACGCATCCAGGGGATGTACTACACCGAGCAGGTGGCCATCAAAGTGAAGGTGGGTAAGGACAAAGAACGGGTAGAAGTAAGAGAGGTTAAAAAGTATTTGCCCCCAGATT
>DMXI01000132.1 GCA_003483885.1 Microscillaceae bacterium | reverse complement strand
CCCTCATTTTTTGTTCAATAGTATGAACATTCTCTCTGAGTTGGTAGATCAAGATACCACCATTGCCAAACAATACATTGATAAGTTATCAGAAGTATATCGCTATGTACTACAAAGCCGGCAAAAAGAATTGGTCACTTTGCAAGAAGAGCTTACATTTGCCCGATCTTATGTATTTTTATTGCAAAAACGATTTGGAGAAAACCTACAGGTAACCATACAAGTGACTTCCAATGAAACGAATGTATACACGCCACCACTGACCTTACAATTGTTAATTGAAAATGCCGTAAAGCATAACATAGTATCTACCCGAAAGCCGCTAAAGATTGAGATTTACAATATAGACGTAGACAAATTGGTAATACTTAACAACAAACAAAAGCGCTTAAATGATAGACCAACTTCTACTCAAGTAGGCTTGACAAATCTCGTAAAGCGCTATGAATACTTGGCCAATCAGGCCCCTGAAATTGTAGAAACTGAGACAGAGTTTAAAGTAATCGTACCTTTATTAGAAGTTACCGAACGAATCCCACAAGTTGTATCATGAACATTCTGATTGTAGAAGACGAAGCGTTGGCCGCTCAGAAATTGGCCCGTTTTATCCAACAATACAATGCCTCGTTTAATATTGTAAGTGTGCTGGACTCCATCGAGGATACTGTGCATTATTTGCAAAATGCCCCTTTGCCCGACCTTATATTTTTAGACATTCACCTTGCCGATGGTAATAGCTTTGAGATATTTAAAAAAGTAGAAGTAAAAACGCCTATTATATTTGCTACGGCTTACGATGAATATGCATTGTCTGCCTTTGAACTCAATAGTGTAGATTATATCCTCAAGCCTATTAAACAAGCCCAAATTAACCGAAGCTTAGATAAATATTTTCAGCTTAAGGAGAGTTTCCAACCCCAGCGTTTAGATTATAGCCAACTGGCCAAAATGCTCCAGCCCCAGCATTACAAGGCGCGGTTTATGGTCAAGTATCAAAACAAAATCATTAGCCTCAATACGACTGAAATAGCCTGTTTTTTTGCCGAAGATGGTGTAACCTGTATCTTGACTTTTAACCAGGAAAAGTTTATCATTGATTATACCCTCGATGATCTTGAAGGTATGCTAAATCCCGCAGACTTTTTTCGGGCCAACCGTAAATATATCCTGGCCATACAAATGATTATCGAAGTACATGCTTATTTCAAAGGGCGTTTAAAAGTAATTACCTCCCCATCGTTGGCCGACGAAGTCATCATTAGTAATCAACGCGCTAATAATTTTAAAGAGTGGCTGGGGAAATAGGCTTGTTTTCATGCTTATCAGGTTTCCCTTAAGGAAGTTAATTTACAATCAACTTAAGGCCTTTACTCTGGGGCGCATATGAATGTGTTCCATTTTTAGGAACAATTGTATTGTGGTGATGGGGTACATAAAGACTGCAAGCTGCTGATAAACAGTAACATGAATTTGTCATCCTAAGTTCTAATACCTTGGTGCCCAAAATACACCAATGGAGATGACGTAATTAGAACACGGATTATACAGATTTGGTGGATAAACACCGAAAGATCTGAGCTGATCTGTTAAATCCGTGCGATCTGTGTTCCAAAATTAAGTTGCTGATAATCAATGTTTTATATAAAAACGTCATTCTAACGTAGACAGAATAGCCTCTAAACCCAGTACCTACGGTTACTCGAGGCGATCTTTCCTATCGTCAGGATGACAATTCATGTTGTTGTAGATCAATACGTTGTGATCTGCGAGGGTGTATTTCCGATTGTTAGTGATTGATTCACGAAACTAAGGAAAACTAAAGACCAACAGCCAATAGCCAAAAACCTAATTAAACACCTCCTGAAAAGGAATTAGATTCCCCAATGGGTTGTGTGGTTTCCAGGCATTGTGATCATCAATAATAGCAAAAATCACCGCTTTAAACCTTCCCGCAAAATCATCTTCAGTCAATACTTCTTTGAACAATTGGGCCATATGATGTGGTGGATTGCCATAAGCTCCACAACCCAAAGCACTTAAAATTACACAATCATGTTGATGGGCAGCCGAAATACGTAAAATGTTGCGAATTTTATGTTTGGTAAGCGTAATCGCTTCGGGTGCAAGCCAGCGCTTTCCTTGCCTGGAGACCACATCAGGGTAAGCAATGGCTGCTACTGTAACCACCGACAAGGCATTGGGATGAGGTAGCAAAGCGTACCCAGTATGCTCCGAGGAACGGAAAAATAAAACCCCTGGAGAATAAATACCACCTGATTGGGCAGGAATTGGGTAACGATCTTGCGAATGAAGACGAAGCCCATATTGACTGGCTACCTCGGCAAATTGATACAATGAGGTATACAAATTAGATCGCCGAAACAAGTTTTCTTCTTGTGCTCCTGCCCCTCTTTCTACTGCCCCACCTGGCGATGTGGCACTGGCCATATTGAGCATTACCGGAGAAAATCCCAATCTTTTCATCATAGTGCTTACCTCTACACAATCGGCCTGAATGGCATAAACTGCCGCATTGGAATGAGAACCATTGGTGGGCAAATCAATTTGGGTAGTATCTTTATAAAATACCGAATTGTTGACAATACTGGTCAAGTCAGCATAGTCCTTCAACGCATAAGTTTTCCCTTCAACCTTGTATTCACCTGCTTTTACCACCTCCACGGTATGGTCAAAAACCTTTTTTCTACATACTCGGAAGCCTATTTTAGATTTTGAAGAATCTCTAAATTCAGTGAGCCATTTTTGGTAATCCCAAGTGAGTGGTGTTTGATTTATCAGATATTCGTCCATAGATTATTAAGTTTGATATGTTGTTACAAAAAGTATAAAAAAATCCCCAGGGTTGCCCCCAGGGATTCAATAATGTATCATTTAAATAATTGGCCAAAAGCAATGCTAATAACCAATATTAATTATTCATTGAAATTAAGAATTCCATATTGTCACGAGTACCGCGCATTTTGTCTAATAAGAAATCCATTGCCTCGTTAGAGTTCATGTCATCCATATATTTACGTAATATCCATACACGTTGCAATTCTTCTTTGTCCATCAACAAGTCCTCACGACGTGTACCCGAAGCAGGCACATCAATCGCAGGGTAAACTCGTTTGTTAGACAACTTACGGTCAAGTTGAAGCTCCATGTTACCTGTACCCTTGAATTCTTCAAAGATCACTTCATCCATTTTAGAACCAGTCTCGATCAATGCCGTAGCAATAATGGTCAAAGAACCACCATTTTCAACATTACGAGCCGCTCCAAAGAAACGCTTAGGCTT
>DMXI01000009.1 GCA_003483885.1 Microscillaceae bacterium | reverse complement strand
TAAGAAGGCCGTATTTGATAAGTCCTTGAATGGCTCTGTTGAGTCTCTTTTTTTCGGCTTTGGAGAACCCAAAAATGCTGTAATCATTGTGGGATAATTTGAACTCTCCTTGGGCTAAACCTTCGGGACTTGGCTTGGAATATTGCCAAGTCCTTTGAGCCCCCAAAATGAGTATGGCCAGCCAAAGTGGTTTTTCTAAAAGGAGTCTGAATACGGGGTCGTGATCTTGGTGGATAACCTTGATAAAGTGATGCATTGTTAATACTGGCTTAAATGGGTAAAGCTTTACTTACTCATATACTACTATACAGTGAGGAAACATTGCTTCTACACGGGCAATTTCTTCTTTGGAGATAGGATTCATAAACAGGTTGAGAAGTTTTAATTGGGTAAGCCCTTTCAGCGAACTGGGAATATGGGTGATTTGATTATTTCCCAGATCAAGATTCGTCAGCTTGGTAAGTTTGCCAATCTCAGGGGGAATACTTTCTAATTGATTTTCAAATAGATCAAGGGCAGTCAGATTAGTCAGTTGAAAGAGTTCTTTGGGTACTTCCTTGAACTGATTGTATCAAAGCCCCAAGGTATGCAACTTTGTGAGGTTGGCAATGGATGGTGGTAAGCTACTGAGTTTATTGCCAAATAGTTCCAGGCTTTGAAGCTGGGTGAGCTTGCCAATTTCTGAGGGCAATACTTCTAAATCCCTAAAAGAGATGTTTAGCCTGGGGGCATTAAAAGCGGCAATGTCTTGGGCGGTCACTTCTTCGGGAAGTACCAAGGCATTGCCCAATACACATTTTAGATAAGCCACTGTGACTTTTTTGACACGGATTAGTTCCTTCAACTCCGTTCAATGAGCAAGTTCTAGTACTTGGGCTACCTCTTCGGGGTTATTGCTGTTAAGTTGCTCACGAGCGGGAGACGGTAAGGGGAGTTTTTCCATCAATATTTTTTGATCAAGGGTTAAATTGGTGCTAAATGATTTAGCGGGCAGGCAATGATTTCTATGAAGAGTTGATCAGGTTCTTCATTGTATCAAAAGTAAATCAGTGAAGTATATTTATTTTGTGTTTCTGGCGTAAATGATAGTAAGTACCTGCGATTATTGCAAGTAATTTTTAGCGGTTCGAAGTTTTTTCACAGCTTCATAAAACTAGATTTTTTCGAGAGTTTTGCTAGGTGGTAACTGTCTTTAGAGCGGTTCGAACAAGTTTTTTTTACTTTCCAAAATGTTAGGTGAGACCTTTATATACTCGTTTCGCTTGTTATTAAGTTTTTGCATAGTGAGTAAATGATTCTCAGTAGTTTTGATAGGTGGGAAGGGGTTTCTTTGTAAACAGAGAAGTTGAAAAAGCGGTTCGGGAAATTTTCACAGCTTCCGGTTTCTGAGAAAATTCTCTCCAACAATCTCTGAAACCCCAGTTACGAACTGCTCAAAAGCGGTTCGGTCAAGTTGCTTTTTTTTGTTTTTGACTATTCTAAAAAAGAGGGGTTATTTGGGGCACTAAACATCAGGTCATACAAGGCATTTCAGGCGGTTCGGAAAGATTGATTCGGAGCATAGAAGATTTGCCCTCCAAAAAACACTTGAACAAGCATTTTTTTGATTTCGTGATTTGATAGGTGTCGGATATTTTTAACCGAAGTAAATATTTTTTTGGCAACGGTGAGTAGTCCAATTAAACTTTTGGCCGAGTAGTTTCATTTGTGGGCAATTTCTTTTTGGACTTTTATTTTTTGCTGATTTAATTCTTCCCATTCTTTTTCCAGCTTTTCTATCAAATGATAACTGGATGAATTCACCAGTATTTGCTGAATCTTCCCCATCCTAAAATCAAGTTCATTGATCTGTTTTTCTTTATCTTTTATCCAATCTGCCTGAATTTGTTCCCTTTGTTCCCGATAAGTCTGTAAAATAACTGAAAAAACTTCTCGTACTGGTTCTGGTACTGTAATCTTTTCCAGGAACTCCTGAAACTCTTCGGTAAGCTTTTTACGTGGAACTTGAAACCTATGCGGGTCTTTTTTATTGGCACAACCATAGTAAGGATATTTGGCATTACGCCCTTTTGACCAGTAGCCAGTTAATTTTCTTTCACAATGACCACAATGCATAAAATCCTTCAAAGGGAAATCAGGATTAGACTGCGTATGATGTTTTCCAATAATAGGGGACGCATCAATTCTCTCGAATATTTTTTGAACAGTATCCATTGAAATGATGGGAGGATGTTTGGCACGAAACGGTTTTTTCACCCCTCGCCTCGGTTTGTAAAAATATCCAGCATAAAAGTAAATAGTATCAGGCTTGAACAAATTATTAACCATTGTTGGGTGAATACGACCTGTTTTATTGCGTTTACTGTTAGAGGTTATTTTTTTGTCTTTTAAGTATCTGTATACATCACTATGGGTTGCCAGTATTCCACTTGCGTACATTTCCAGTGCTTCTTTGATATAAGTCGCCTTAGGTTCTAGGAGGGTTAATATGGTGTTTTTTCCTTCTTTGTGTTTTTGATAACCATTGGGCACCCCGTTAAATACCCAGTATCCTTCTTGATATCTGGTACGCTTTCCATTCATAAATTTGAGTCTGATATTCCTTTTTTCAAAAGCAGTAAAGGTGTATAAAATATTTTCTTGTAGCATCCCAGCACTGGTATTAGGATCAACTGGATACATTACATAAATGATTTCGGTACCTGCTTCTCTGATTTTTTGGGTGATAATCAGTGACTCCGCTAAATTGTCGTTTCTGGATAGCCTGGAATTGTCTACACATACGAAGTGAGTGATCCGCAGGGTATCTCAGATTTTTTTTGGAATTGGTTCAACGTTTTTACGTTTCGCATTTTTCTTTAAAAACTTTTGTTGTTTGTGAAGTATATCCATTACTTCATCCAACCCTTCACGATCAAATGTGCCTCCTGATACTCCCTTATCCTTAATGATTTTAGTAATGGGGACGTTATTTCTTTCACATCGTTCTACACACATTTTTTCCTGACTTTCCAAGCCAAAGTTTTCAGTAGCCTGACGCATCGTACTTACACGGCAATAAATCAGTGCTGCCTGATGATTGAGTGGTTTGATACTTTCAAAATGATTCATTCTTTGGGAGAGTTATCAAAATAAATGGGCAATATGATAAGTATATTTTTCTGGTATTTGGTAGGGTGGGACTATGTTTTTGACTATTCTTTTGCAAAATCTTATGCTGCCGGTTTAGCCTATGGAGTACCTGCCTGAGTCATTTACGATTGAAGCTGACTCAGGAAGCATCTACGTCTTTGATCACTTTATCTACAGGGATTTTCTGCTGATAACCCCAATTTAAACACTTATTTTCCTGCCACTCCGTACTATACAGTTGATCTGGTTTGCCACGACAATATACCAAAGCTGCTTGATGTTTTTTTGTTTGAATCATTGGTAGTAATAAATAAGATAAAAGGCATTACATAGCTCTAAGGAGTTCCAAAAGGTTCGCTAAAAACCTTCCTTAAAACTTACCTTGTACATTATCAAAGGATAGGTCTCAACTCAAGTATTTCTCAAGTATTTCTTGGGCGAGGTACTCAAACAGGGTACGTAAACGAAGCATTTCTTCTTTGGTGAGATGCTTAAAATCAGGTCATAACAATTCTTTAATCTCGGCAATAGAAATCCCTTGACTTTCTCTTGCTTTCATCGTATAAATATATTTACTCATAAATTATTTATTGGACGCACGATTGACATTTGTAAGGTTATAGATTGTAGGATCAAGCAAAATTGTGAAAATGTGTGGTAGAAACTGAGGAAATGCGAAAAATTAGTACAACCCAAAAGTAGGTAGTAAATAATATAGAGGGAAGTAGGTGAAATTTATAGGGTTCGTTCCCAGGTTATATTTTCCAGCAAGGCATCATAATGTTTTACGAATTCAGTAAAACTTACGGCTTTCATTTCTATCGCAATGTCTTGGATAGTGCGATACTTTTTTGTGTAAAAATATTCCTGCATCAGGTAATAGTAAGCACGAATGGGTTGATCAGCTAAGATCATTGTTTGGTTGTAAATTTGAGTTTGCAAATGCTTAAAATCTTGGGTATGCTTATAAAACCTGTGTTGGATTAAATCCCGCAGAACATCAGAAGAAGCCTTGGTATAAAAACTCAGCCCCATTTGCTGGGCATAAGGCATAAACCTATGGGTAGCGTTGAGGTCATAATCCGACTTTTCAATGTAACGCACATACTCAAACCAGGTTTCTCTGAAAAAACTCAAGGCTAGTTGGTTGAGAATACGAGCTGAGGCACTCTGAACTGCTTCCTGATGAGCAAAATACAACTTAAGCAAACGAGGTGCTTTGGATAAAGCCGGAAAAGCAGGGCGTTGAGGCGTATACTTTTCCTTATTACTTGGTGGTAGGTTGGTAAAATCCGTAGATGAAGCTCGTGAAGGCTTTACTTTAAATTGTTTTTGGAGCCAGTCGTAGGCTTGTTGTACGTGCAGATGGTTATTATCAGCGTGAATGATCACCAGTGGTTTTTTGGATTGAATAATCTGCTCGTGACACCTCAATATATTTTTTAAGTTGATACCACTTACTTTTTTAGTACTAGTAGTGTCTTTCCAATAGTACTTGTCAATTCCTTGAATATCAAACCCATACGCCTCCTTTTGAAAGATTTCTTCCTGCTGGAAAATGTAGAGTTCCTGACTTCGTTCTTCGGGGGTAATCACCAAGGGGGTATGTAAAGCCTCCCACAATACCTGTAACATCGTAAGGGCGTGCGGTTTATAAATCTCAATATTGAAACTGATAAAAGCTCCTCCTGTAAATCCGTTTAACTCCCCAATCCCAGCCAGTGCTTCTTTGATGGTTTTTCCCAGTTGATGCAGCCTTCTGTCAGGGTTTAACAGCAGGTGTTCCAAAAGATGCACTTGATGAAATTGAAAGTTGGTATTGTAATAAAAGATGATATGTGCATAAAAAGTCTCTATAGGTTTGTCAATAGCAATGATGTCTCATTTTGGAAAAGTGTATAGCATTTTGAGGAATCTACAATCACTAAAACAACTAAGTTTATATACGGAAATTATACCCATCGCTTTTTAAATTGCAAACATCCCTGGAATGGAAACTTCTCTCAACCTTTGAGTTGCTTTGGAAGCAAAACTTCAAACTGATTACCCTCAACTTGCTCATTTACTAAGGAAAATTCAAACTGCTCATTTTCAGTTATTCAGTAACCTGCAACCTGCTATCATTCAACAAATTATGGCGTTGATTGGTAGGTACCCCTACTTGGATCAAAAAACTGACACTACTATTTTAGGCATTGATGAGGGTGGTAAGAAAGCAGGGTTAGTCCTTCCTCAATTGAGCGTAATGTATGAGCAACAGTTGGTCGGTTATGCGGCTTTGAAAGCCATTACTTTACCTTTGAAAACGCCAAACCCTACCCCTACTTATATTTTTGAGAAAACTACGGTGACAGATACCCTTTCATCTACTGGGCAAACTGCCAGAAATCTGTTTAAGACGACTATTGGGCATTCCTTAGGATCATTTCTCTCAGAAAATATTATTAAGCTTAATGAAATATTTACTAATACTACCTTACCCACCATTGCTCGAATAACCACTCAGTTAGATAAAAAACATCCTTCTCCAGTGCTTAATTATCCGTTGAACCAGCAAAACGAAATTATTTCGGTGCAACAATTTGCCATCCAATATCCTGATTTATTGGATGTGTTATATCCTCAATATGGAGGTGAGATAGCTACTCAAAACACGCTTAAAAGAGAACACTGGATGGTATACAATACTGTTGCTGCGAAACTGTTCGCGAATTTTTAACCCCCTTGGTTGCTCAAAACAAGCATGCCGATTTTACTTACACAACATCCACCTTATATTTCCCCGATAGACAGCTTTTGGGGTGATCCATATGAGGTTACCCTTATATATTTTTTCTCCGTCTACAGTTCCATTGTACCCACTTTCTAAAATTTTTACTTTTACCCTGCTTCTATCTTCATTGAAATATTCTATGACGGCTCGGATTGGCTGTTTTTGTCTAACTAGTCCTAGCCCAAGCACCGATCCTACCACCTTAAGACATACTCTATCTCCCATTTTCCAATTTTTGGGATCAGCCTTACGGGCATCTATTTTTGCTTGTTGGGCAAGCCTCTTTTTCTTCTGTTCTTCTTCTATAGCTTTTCTTTTATTCCTCTGTGCCATATCTTGCTTCAATGGTCTCATATCCACCACAAGTTCTGGACTAAAAGATTGCCTGTTTTTTATCTTGTTTCGCTCCAAAGTGGCATAGGATATCCTCCTGATTTTTATAAAATCTTTTGTGTGACTATTAATTGGAATCTTTGCACTCTCTCCATTCATCATATAAGTTTTTCCGTCTACATATATCCACTCAGCATTACCTGTTTGATATCCTTTGTTTTTTGCCGAATACTTTGTGGATGATCCTATATAAAGCTTTTTATAATCAGGATTATAAGTGAAAATTAAGAAGATATCCTTTCCGTCATCCTGTTGATAATCTAATCCTGAAAAAGTTCCAAGCTTGTATTTGAGCATAGAGCCATTCGCTTTTGTCGTGTATGTGTTGTAAAACTCCTTCAAATTGCCTGCTCCATAGGTTATTATGTTCTCATACCTTTCCATACAGCTTTGCAATTTTTGAGGTATTGGATTTCCTTCTCTAACCCACTCAACTCCTACTATGCCAGCATAGGTTTTTATCTCTGCTTTTTTTTCCAGATAAACCTTATCTAATCCTTTATCAATAATGCGTGATATATTTACTCTTGATTCATTTTTTGCGTAAATCGATACGTTCGTTTTTCCAGAGCCTGGATAAAAAAAAGTTATTTCTGCCCTTGGTTCCACAATGATGCTCACATAACCTACCAGGTTTGAAATCTCAAAGCTTCCTTTCCATAATCTTATATAAGTCGGCTGATCTTTGGTTCCCCTGGGTACCATTGTCTGATCTATTTTTCCATCACCTGTAAAATTTTTTACTGACTTTGGTAGATAGAGTTTTTTAGTTTTTTGAGGCTGGCAGGAATTGGTTGTTGTGGTGGCTACTTGTGCATTTGTCAAACTATAAAAGGGTGACAGCATGAGGATTACACTTGCTAGTAAAGTTTTCATTGTTTTTGGGTTTTGGTAATGAATTGTTTTATTTACAGGTCAATCGTAAGAGTTACTCACCAGAAAGTGGAGGAGCAAATGCAATAATGAGTAATTACTCAATCTGGAAATACTCAAAACAATTGCGTAAATTCAGACAAGTATAAGTAATTGTTTAATAGATGGTTACAGGTAGTATTTGTAGCTAACTACCTTGGCTTGTAAATTACAACAGATGAAAATTGGAGAAAAAGTAAAGAAGCTTCGTGAGCTTAGAAACTATACCCAAGAGTATATGGCGGAACAATTGGGGATGACACAGCAGAATTATAGCTTGATAGAAAATGATGAGGATGAAGACATTAGTCTCAAACGATTGAAGAAAATAGCGGAAACGCTGGAAATGGGATTGATGGATTTATTGGCTTTTGAGGATAGGCAAATCTTTAACAATTATGGGAACTATTCTTTTGTAGAGAATAACCATGATACCATAAATAACCATTTTGATACAGAAAGAAAACTATTCGAAAGGCAGATTACTCACTTAGAATCTGAAGTTGCTTACCTCAGAAAACTACTGGAAAAAAAGCTGGATTCTGAGTGAAAAAATACCAAACTAAAGGCACCACCATGCTTTTATTCGATTTTTCTCTTGATTTCTTTGTGGTTCGATATAAAATGGAGTAGCATTTATCTTACTAATTGCCTTTGCAATGTGAAATAGCAAAAAGCTTTATGACGACTTTACTTTAAGTCAATTGGGGTGAAATAGCAACTATAGAATCATTCCACCCAAATGGAAAATCGTATCTGTTGAAGAAGATCAAAAATTAAAAAAGTACTTTGCAGAACAACATTTGAATAAGAAAAAAACAACGCATATTCAACTTGGAGTAGGAACTCTTTCATTTTTCAGGCTAATTAAGGATATTAATATCACCAAGCTAATTACCAATATCAACGGTGATTTGTATCTAAATGATCCTACCTTTGACAAAATTACAGTCTACTTAAACTTTCCATTCAAGCGTTTCATTCAGGTAGAGCTTTTTCCTCCTTATGAGAATGAAACACCCACCCATTTTTGGGTAGGATATATATTCTGGCAAATTACCCAGGTATACACAGAAGTTTATCAATTTCATTCAAAAAAAGCAGGCGTGTATAAACATACCTATAATGACTTAACATTTTTTGGTGGAACGATTGATGAACAAGGGATCATGAGCGTAGAAGTAGATAGTTACCAATATGGCTAACAAACCCAGAGCTATCTACTAAGCAAAGTATTTGAATTCCAGTTCATGATAGGTTTTCAGTTCTTTACATTACTACTTTCGGGCTTTCCTTATTGCGTCTTTAAATCCTCAGAATCAAAACTAAGGGTATTGCTACATTTTCTCATTTTTTTGCTTGCTATAGTGGTTTCTATAGATACGCTTGGGTTGCTTTTATCTATTAAGCAATATTATAAATGAGCAAAGTAACTAAACTACCTCAATGAACTTTTACTGAATATGACTTTTGGCAAATCATTGAAGGTGCCTGGGCAAAGCTTGAGATGGCTAACCAAATGCGTCTTGAACCAACGAAATACCCGACAGACATTCTCCAAACGTTGACTCCAATTTTAACCTATTGTGTGTTACCAGTAGTAAACAAAGCTTTGAAAGCTTTGGACAAAGATGCCTTGGTCGCTTTTGACCATATTTTAACTCAGAAATTATACGACATTGACAAAGCAGATGTGCATCGTTTCATAGGGGGAAGTAATGACGGTTTCCTGTATGCGAGGGCTTTTGTTGTAGGTATGGGTAAGTCTTTTTATGAAATGATGTACCACAAAGAGTATCGCCATATTAAAAAAGAGATGTCCCGATTGCTTGTACATTGTGAACAGTTGTTATACCTGGCAACAACGTGTTATGAAAAAAGATTTGGTGAAAAGCTTCCTGATTCCAATATATCTTACGAAATGGGGGCTAATACTCAGGAATAAAAGTAAATACAAATTAAGAAAACCCTTCCGAAAATATCGGAAAGGTTTTTTACTTTTTGCTACTTGTTTTCAAGTAAGCTTTGGAAGGTGTTTTGATGGAAACAGGATAGATGACTTCTCCCGTTTCTTCATTCACCCAGGCTTTACCATTTTTTGTAGCTTTTTTGAGCAATTGAGTTCTGGCTCTGAGTGCCTTTTCGTGGAGTTGATACTCGCTATCGTCGGCATAATTCCAACCCGTAGCTGATTTTCCCCATTCCAATCCAAAGTAGTTTTTAAGCTCTTCGGGTTGGTACTTTCGGGCTTCCCGCATTGCAAGGATTTGTACTTTACTGAGTGTCTCATTTATCGTCGCTTGCATTGATTTGAGCAAATTGAGTACTTCCAATGGGCATTCAAAACCTTCTTCAATGGCGGATAGTACTGCGGGTAAATATTCCTGGGTTCGTCTGGTAAGCACTCGTAGGCTTTTGATTTCCACTGGGATTTCCTGGCGGACAATACGGTAACTCGTGATAGGTTCTGTTGAATCCAAAGATAGAACGGCAGGCGATTCGCCCACCGTTGCTAGTTTTTTACCTCTTCGTTTTTTCATTTGATGCTACCTTATTCCGAGGTTGGGGTAGTGGCTTCTACCAAATAGAGTTCATAAATCTTGGTAGACCCTTCCGAAGTCTTATTAGGTTCTTCGTGGGTAAACTCAATCTCAATTTCAGTGTTTTTGGGTAGATTTAAGCCTTCCAGCGTACGAATGAGTTGGGTACCATATTGGATAAACAACCCTTCAGCATTGCTCAAAAGTACCGCCTTGCGTTGACCCATTTGGGTGATGCCCTGGAAAAAGAACCTTTCCCAAGTCATCTGCAAATTAGCACTGCATAACTCGTTTACACGAGCCTTTTCGTCCGCTTTCTTGGCTTTTTTGAGCATATCTTCTCGTTGCTTCTCTACCATTTCTACCGACATTTTGAACTCGTAATACTTGGGTACAATAGAAACGGATCTTTTACGATCTTTGAGTTCGGCTCCTTTCGCCAACATTTGCTGGTATTCTTCGGGGTCAAATTCTACCTGAGTAGGAGCCAAACTGGTTTCTTCGCCCAATTGGTTGGTCACAACCATCTCAGTGGGAGCTTCATAAGCTTCATCAGTAAAAGATTCGTTTTCAGCGTTTTCGTTCATTGTTTACTTTGGTTTGAGTGAATAAGTATTTGTTTTGAATCGTAAGGAAAACTGGAGGTGAAAGAATGAATCATTGGTGCATTGAAATAGTGTCAAAACGGTAATATCTACCAACTTTGATACGCTTCTCTGCTTACTATACATCTATCCATAAAATCCCCTTACACTGACGTTATGGATGGATATACACCTTTGATTGTAGTTTTTGGAAAATAGATTGCAAGCTCAATATTGAGCTTGCAAAAGGAGAAGAGAAACTGTATACTTGAAGGTATGGAAAGTAAGAATGATTGTTGGGTTTAGTACCTATCCCAAAGTTTTTCAATGACTCAAACAACGCATTCTCAAAAAAGAAAACCAAAACCAAAAACAAAGGCAAAAACGCTGATGAAACCACCTTATACCTATTATGGCGGTAAACAACATATGACCCGCTACATTTTGCCCTTGATTCCAATCCATCGTCTTTATTGCGAACCCTTTCTGGGCGGATGAGCCGTATTTTGGGCTAAACCACCTTCCGATATTGAAGTCCTTAACGACCTCAATGGAGAGGTGATCAATTTTTACAAGACGGTGAAAAATCAGTTCAAAGCATTACAGAATCGCATCAAAGCCACCTTACATAGCAAACAGCAGTACAATGATGCTTTGGTGATATACAAGAATCCCCATCTTTTTTCTGAGGTGGATAGAGCCTGGGCATTTTGGGTGTCTACCAATCAAGCGTTTTCTTCTAATATTGGGGCGGGTTGGAGCTATGGCAGAAAGAAAAATCAAGCCCCCAAAACTACTTATCATAAAAGAGAAAGGTTTGAAAACCACTATGCGAAAAGGTTGGAACTGGTATCGTTGGATTGTAGAGATGCCTTGGAAGTGATTCAAAAACGTGATGCCAAAGAAAGTTTCTTTTATGTCGATCCTCCATATTTCAATGCTGATCAAGGACATTATAAAGGGTACACCGAAGCTGACTTTCAACGCTTACTGGATATACTGGTAAATATCCAAGGTAAGTTTTTACTGTCTAGTTATCCCAGTGAATTGCTTGATAGTTACCAGCAACAATATGAGTGGGAGCAACGAAGCTTGCATACGACCATTCGCCTCAAACAACACCACAAACCCAAAACCGAAGTACTCACTGCCAACTATCCTTTGGAGGTGTAGCGGTGTATTTTCACTGGCTACCCTCATTCCATAGTTTCTTAAATCATATAAACTGTATGAACAACTCGAATCAACCTCAAAAACTCCCCCAGAGCAAAGTATTTAAAAGAAGCTTGCCACTGGTAGTAAATATCCAGGGTAAAGTAACTCTCTATAACCACGACATTACCGATGTGCTGGTAGACCAGAATTATCCGTTGTGGTTCAAATTGTATTCAGATACTTTGGCAGCATATGCCGACCAGGATGAAAGCGATGAAGTACAAGATGCTATTGACAAATCCGCAACTAATCCTTATAAGGAGTTTGGCGTAAAGCCCCGTGACTTTTTTTAAGTCATATTGAAATGAGTATAAAAGCACATCGGTTTTACGGGTGTGCTTTTTTTGCGAAACATATTTCTTTACAAAAAGCCTTGATTTCCGAGGCTTTTTGGGTAGTATCAAATGGCATCCATAAGGTGTGTTTTTATTATATAGTATACTACAAATGAGCAAATGAAGTACTATGAGCTATCAGGAGTTAATAAAACACCTGGCTACTGAAAATTTAAATGAAAGAGATGTAGAGGGGCTATTGATCACTATTAAATTGGATTCCATAGAAAAAATTAAAGCTAAACTAGACAAAGGCATAGATTTTTTGGATGATTACATGAATAGCGAGTTTTTTCTTGAGTGGGCATGTTCTATGGCAGATGTTCATATTCCTGAATACGAATGACAAGGAATTGAGGTATTAGAAAAGTTACAAAATCTGGAATTATAATCATTAACCTAACCACCACAACTCAAGCTATCATATTTGAGGGGTGGTGGTTATTTTTTACTTACAAAGTATTTAAATGAATGATTGTTATACGAACCCAAAAAGAGTTGGCTCATTATCTGGGTGTTGTTCCTGAGTATATTAGAGAAATTAGAAACGAGAAAAAAAGATTATCAAAAAAAAGACAACAACTACTTAAAAAGTTTTATGAAATGAAGATCAAACAATTGCAAGAAGTCATTGATGAAATTGACTATAATTACTAAAAGTTTAATTTACAATATGAAGTGATGTAATAAAAAAAGAGGTGAGGGACTAACTAAGTGTGACCTCCTTTTTATCGTTTGCTTGGCATCAGTGTTTACAGGATCTTTTTATAAATGATACATTTCATCTATTTCCTGAATTGTTTTTTCAATGTGTTCTTTTTTCGTCTGCAATAGATCACGTATTTTTTTAATAATTGTAGGTCATTTAGGGGGAGTAACAGCCGTGTCTAACCTTCTCAATTTTTGTTCAGAACACATACCAATTTCTTTTGCAAGCGTTTGATAGCTATTGAGTACAGCCTCAAAAAATAGCCTTTCCATTTTATAATTGGTAAAGAGATAAATGTAATCAAGCCTGGGAAATCAATCTTTCACAAAGGGATTGACTCACGCCATAGATTTCTTAGAGTAAGAGAGCAAAGCAAGCCACCGACAACCTGACTTGCTTTGAGGAGTGCTTATGCTTTAAGTAATAGATTTATTTGCAGAATGAACTTTTCTATTTCTCTTATCTTTCCTAGTACGAAAGCTTTCAAGGAGTCTACGCTTTTTGTCTGATTAGTTGATTTGATAAACTCTTTGTAGGAAACAAGTAAATCAGTACTTACTTCCTGATACACCAACTGGATGAGTTGTTTGACCTTTTTTATCTCTCAGGGAGTTAATTGAGGTGTGCTATCCTTTAAATTAATCGCTGAACAAATCAGTTTAAGGCGAAGTTCTTTATCCGATTGAGTATCAGGAAATACTCCTAATGGAAATGGTAATAATCAGTCAGTTTTTGTCATAATAATTGTACAAAAAGATATAAATGAATATTGTTCAGGAAATATTTTTCTGTTGTCGGAGAGATATTCCTTCTTCCTGAACAATGATATTATATTGGTCAGACCATGTTTTTCAAGCATTTTTGAAGCATTTCAACAGACATCTTCGAAAAATGGGATATAATTATAGTTGAAGAAGTAATTCTAAGAGATGAGATTTTATGCCTTTTTTGGTGAATTACGAATTGAAAGAAATACTTGATTCACACTATAGACTTCTTAAAGTAAGAAAACAAAGCAAGCCGCCAACAACCCGACTTGCTTTGAGCTACATTTTTGGTTCAAGAATATGATCTATTTGATCTATGAGTTCTAGGATGTTCAGAGCTTGTTTTATTATAAAGCTATTCAAACTGACAGGGCGATCAGTTTTCTCTTTATATGCTTCATAAGCAGCTTTTAATTTATTTTTCCTCAAATGACGAATCTTGATTATGAGGGATTTTAACTCCGAAACTTCTTCGAGGGTAAGCTTTGAGAGAACTCTTTTTGTTTGGGAGTCAATACGACCACTGTGCAATTGCAGATGGATTTCTCCATCTCAGGTATTAACCATTTCAACTTTGTAGGGAATGTGAAATATTCAATCTTCTTCTAACATAGTAAGCATTCATAATGATATAAATAAATGTTGTTCAGGAAATATTTTTGTTGTTGGAGGGATGTTTCTTCTTCCTGAACAGTGAGATTATATAGGTAAGACCATGTTTTTCAAGCGTTTTTGATTCATTTCAACAGACATATTCGAAAAATAGAGTATAGTTAGAATTACAAAATCAAAGAAATGTATTGATCGTTTTTTCAATACACATCATAGATTAAAACTCTGATATATTACCTTTTATTAATACCCGTACAGAGCTTCATAATCATGAATTACTTGATCTAATGCCGTTCTTTTTTTACGAAGAATTTGAAGGATTTTTTTCTTGCTTTGGGGATGAGTGGGAGTTTTTGCACCTATATCCCACTCCCTAATTTGCTCAGGATTATTAATGCCCATTTCTTTTGCAAGGCTAGAGTAACTATTGATTATTGGAGCAAAAAAGATTTTTTCTGTCTTGTTTTTCATCAGTATATGAATAGAGTAAAAGGCAGAAAGGACAATCAACGTTTGTTTTGTCCTTTCTGTGATGAAAGAAAGTTTAGCGGAGGATTTGCTTAATAGCTCAAATTTGCTCATTTGCTTCCCTAAGCTTTCTTTTTTTAAATTCTTCGTAAGACTCAAAATCTAATTTGAAAGCCGTAAGCCCCTGTTTTTGCTTGTTGTACCAATCCTGTAATTCAAGGATGCTCCATAAATGAAGCCTGTGTAGATGTTTTTTCAGTAGGTGTTTTTGCTTGATAGGCAAAGTAGCCAATACTATTTGCTGTTTGGGTGTTACTTTACGATAGGTGACTTCAATTCTTTCTTGATGGTTTGTTGTGCAGATGCGAACCCGAGAAGGGAGTGCTGTAAGTACTTGATTGTTCATTGATTAGTAGAATCAAAGGATAAATATTTATGATTGATTTTGGCTTATAGAATGGGTATAAAAGAGGTTGGAAAGAGCAACGTCATTGCTCGTTACTCTTTCCAGAGGTGACATTATCTGAGGAGTTGCTTAATTTCTGAGATGTGTCCCTTTGCCTTTTGTAAAATGTCTTTTTTGAATTTTTGGTAGCTTTCAGTATTGATTCCTATTCGCTGATAGCTTTTTTTCTTTTGTTTGTACACACAGGCTAGTTTGACCCCATTCATTTGTTTAAGTTGTTGGAGGTGATAGTTTACTCTTTGTTTCTCCCATTTGCCTAACTTTTCATAAAAGATTTTTTTCTCTTTTTGGGAAGCAAAACGATAACTGATGTAGAGTTTTTTGCTCCGAAACCCCACGAGACGAGCTTTGCGGGGAACCTGAGTGAATTTCTTGAAATGCATTAGTTATGGACTAATAAATAAAGCGGTTGATCCTCAGAAAGAAATCAGCCATTTTTTTCTTCCTTTGGACAATCTAATAATACAGGTCCCACCTACAGTCTCAAGCAAAAGTAGGTCGTTTGCCGAGACAGATTGTAAAAAAGTGATATAGTATGAAAAGTGATCAAAACAAGGTCAACCTTTGGCTTGACTGACCTTGTGATAAACTCTTTATTTATTTTACCAGTAGTTGCTTAATTTTTGAGATGTGTTCCTTTGCCAGATTAATAAGATCGTTTTTGAAATGTTTGTAGGTACTTATGTTCAGGGTTTGTTTCTGATTTTTGGTAGATACGTCATCATATGTTGTTCTTTCTAAATATTCTACTTCATTAAGGTACGCATCTCGTAGTGTCCACTCATTAAGTTCCGCTAATTCCTCTAAATGATTTTGTAGTTTTTCCTTTTTACGGAGGGTCAGCTTTTCATAGACCGCAATTTGATCATCTGAAAGGCACTCATAATGGATGACTATTTTCTTGAAAAAGAACCCGCAAATACTTGCCCTTACTGGAATCTTATCAAAGCTTTTGTATGATTTTCCTCCGTTTCTTTCCCACACAATAAATTCAGCATCTTCTTGTTTGTGTTGTCCAGTGAAATAATAGAAGTCCGATCTTGTTTTGCGTCAAAGAAAGCAGATAGTGCTATAAAGGTCTTCTCCAAAAAAGTAGATATGCTCACCGAGCCAGTGAATGAAGCCACTCATTCTTTTTTTCATTTTTACTCACATTGATTGATGATCACATAGCATATAAAAGTTATTGATGCCCAGGAAGAAACCAGCCATTTTTTTCTTCTCTGGAACACGCTGATTATACAGGTATCACCTATAGTCTCAAGCGAAAGTGGGTCGTTTGCCGAGACAGATTCTCAAAAGATGATATAGTATAAAAAAGAAGTATCCTATTGACATATTAGTGTCAATTGGTCAAAGTTATTTTTCACACCTGTATTTACTTTTTGTTATTGCCTGCCAATGGTTGGATGTGACCAGAGTTCTTACAACCAAAACTATTGATAAACTTCTTTTGGATTTTGACGAGTCACTGACTCGAAAAACAAACTTTCGAGTTTTTAAAAAAAAGAAAAAATTGCTTCAGCTTTGGTCCCTTTTTCTGCCCGAAAAATCCTATATTTTACTTGGGCTTCCCTGCTACCCAACAAGAAAAAAAAGAAATAAATTAATTGATGTAATTGAATGAATGAGTGAAACAAATGAATGAGATTATATCAATTAATTGTTGAATAATAAGTAGGGGTGTAATGCTCTGATTAATAGTGTTTTATGAAAACGCTTGTGATTTTCTAAAAACATTAATTAAAACATAGCTAAAACATACTAAAAACATATTTAAAAACCTGTATTTTATGTCACAACAAACATCCAACAAAACCAACACCGAACTCTTATTTTTACATCAAATTCTGCAAGAAAAATGGGCTTGGTTTTTTTCTGAAAATGTTTCCATCCTATTAGGGCAAACTTCTATTAATAATCTCTCTACTTGCATAGAGCAATGGATGGATAAGTGGGTCAATTTTGTAGATAATGAACTCGTCAAATTAGAGCGTTATTCTGAAGATTGGGCGCTTTGGATGGAAAAAAGAGGCTTTACATTTCGGGAGTATTTATTGCTTTTTAATTTACAAGTTTCGGTCAAAGCCAGTGATTGGTATCCCATTTTTGGTTTCCTGATGATTGAACTGGAAGAACATCGCAAGGCTTTGATTCAATACATTTCACCTACCCCTCGCGATTTTCAAAAGTTACTGTTACAATACCCAAATTGTCCGCCTACCCACGACTTTGGTAATGAGTTTTCGATAAACCTTCCTTTGGACAATCTCAGGCGACACACTTATATATTGGGAGCAAGTGGAAGCGGAAAAAGTGAACTGATGAAGTCAATGGTTTATCATTTACAAAAACTTCCCCAAAGGATAAGCATTGTGGTGATGGAGCCTCATGGCGAATTGGTGGAAGAGTTACGAAACCTACACATTAACAAAGAACAGCGGGAACGAATGATTTACATTGATCCATTTTTGGATGAGAATTATACCCCTATTATTAACCCTTTGGACCTGGCAAGTGAAGCCGAACGCAACGACGAACAGTTGATTGATACCTACAGTCAAAACATTACCAACGCAATTTCTGAACTCATTGAAGGCTCCTCTTTGTCGGCACAAATGGAAGCCGTATTACATCCTTGCATCAGTACTTTACTTCGCAAAGGCAACAGTGGCCTTTACGAATTGCAAAGGTTTATGCTGGATGACGAAAATGATGACCTGGTAGCTTTGGGGAAACAAAGCCCTAACCGATCTCACCAAACGTTTTTTAAGAATACCTTCAAAAGTAAAGGAAAAGGTGCCAAAACAGGTTATCAAACCACGAAACAATCCATCTATACTAAGTTGCAAAAATTACTGGGTACCAGGGCATTCAGTCGGGTTACTTCGGGACGTAGTTTGGTAAACCTTGCCAAAGCAACTGATGAGGGAAAAGTGGTTTTATTTAACCTCTCAAAAGGAAAAATGGGAGAGGACAGCTCTCAGGCACTCGGTAAGTTACTGGTGGCGATGATTAAAAATATTGCCTTGCGTCGAGCACATCAAGCCGAAGAAGCACGGACTCCAACCTTTGTTTTTATTGATGAATGTTCTAATTATCTCAGTCCGAGCATTGAGAAAATCCTGGCGGAAGCCCGAAAATACCGTGTATACCTGGTAATGGCTAATCAAAACCTGGAGCAAATTGAGGATACTCGCCTTAAAGGAGCTATTTTTTCTAATACCAATGTCAAAATCGTAGGACAAAATTCACCCAAGAACCTCAAAGCAATGGCACAGGAAATCTCGATAACAGCAGAAGAACTGACCGATATGAAAGATTTTCATTTTTGCGCAAAAGTCGGTAACACGCCCCCTTTTATTTTTCGGGGACCAGGGTTTCTGGCGATACATAAAGATAAGTTCTCGATGAAGGCACACGATTTATCGGGTCAAAAGCAGTACTTATTGGATAGGTATTATCGGTGGGTCGAAAACCTGGCAACTCAGGAGTCTGCATCGTCTTCCTCAAAAACTGAAAATGGCAAAACATCCACCCCAGAACCAGACAAAGCCAGTGATGAGGCAGAACCCAAGTATACCCGGAAGACCCAACAAACGAAGACATCAGTAGAAGAAGATGCCAATCCTAAAGCAAAATATTCACGTAAAAAACCTCAATAAATCAGATGGACGACGATAAAATCAAAATCAATAAAAAGCGAAGTACTTACTACGGACCTTTGACTATTTCGCAAACAAAGATTCTTACCTCCCTGGCTACCTACAAATTCCTGACCTCTTCGCAGATGGTGGCTTTGGGAGTAATGAGCCACGAGAAAAACATCAACACCCAACTTCGATTGATGCGAGGAAAATCGAGACCATTGGTTGGTTGTGAGCATTATGGCACTATTCCTAAAATTGGACGATTAGAAAGTGTACATTACCTTACTCGTAAAGGCAAAGCGTTTTTGGTGGAAGCCATGGACTATGAAGAAGACCAGGTACAACTGCCCATTGGAACCAGTTCTTTCTTTCATCAAGATTACCCTCATAGAAAATATACCATTGATTGTCAGATAGCAGTCAATAAGTGGGCGGATAAAATAGGAGCAGATATTCTATTTTTTGACCGATACTTTGATAAAGTAGGAAACAATCGGCGGGATAAGAATATGAAAGCCAAGACCAAAATTATGATCTATAATAACAAATATATCATTGCTGATGGCATCTTTATGGCTCTGATTCCTGATAAACCCAATGAATTGTACTGTTTTGAAATGTATAACGGTAAAGATACCAAACGTACCCTGGGTCAACTTAAAAAACATATAGAAGTACTGGAATTAGGGACACTCAGTGAGCAATACGGGTTGGATTATGCCCATCAGGTGTTATGCGTATTTGAACATGAAAGCCATATGAATGCGGTTATTCAACGGACAAATATGGAGGCTGTCTTTACCAATGTTCGGGAGCTTTTCTTGTGTAAAACCTTGGAACAAGTACAAGCGTATGATTTTGATTTGGCTTGGACTAATTTGCAAGGAGATCAGGTGGCTATGTATTGATAGGAGGGAGATAAAAGCAAAAAAGAAGAGGGGACGCCCCTCTTCCTTTTGTAAGGGTATTAGAAATCCTGAAGTTGGGGAAAGACCTGATAGAGTTTTTCAATTAACTGGCGATTGCCTACATAGATTTTCCCAGTTGGTTGCTGGATGTCTTGTCGGTTTTTTTGAAACTGCCAATAGTATAACCCTGGCTGAGTGGGTTTCCACTGACATTGCCAGTGGGTGGTATCTTTTCTTTGGAGGGTGAGGGTTTTTAAAACCTTGCGTTGATTGTCCTCAATGCGGATCAACGGTTGAAGGGTATCGGATAAGTGAGTTCTACTTTGTAAAACAAAAGTCAATGTTTGGTCAAGTGGGTTCCAGGCAATTTTTTGTGGTAATACCACCAATATATGCTTGTAAAGTGTGTCCTCGTTTATAGTACGGGTATCAGTGCTCCCCAACTGATAACGTAAGCGAATACCTGCATCCTGAAAACGAGATTTTGCTGCGATATAATGAGCAAATAACAATTGTTTGGATGGTTGAGGAGATGGTGTAACTGGGGGGACTTGTTTTTTAGGAGGTGTATTTTTCTTGGAGGTATCTAAGGTATCCTTGGTAGTGACCACTTCTGATAGATGCGGATTTGCCGTACTATCTTTCTTGATTGGAGAAGTTGATTTTTGGCGCTTTTGAGTTGTAACGGGTGGTTGGTGAGTAGATGGTGAAGAAGCACTTGGACGGACCAAGTACCATAAAAATACCAGCCCTAGTCCCAAAACAATCAACGCAGCGACACGGACAAAAGTTGTCTTCTTCTCAGAAGGTTCATTCACTGGTAAAACTTCTTCGGAGCTATCAATCACTCGTTGAAACTCTTCGGGGTGATTTTTGAGATATTCTAAAAGAGCCTGAGGAAGATAATGGTGTTTCTTGGTAATAAAACATTCTGCCAAAAAACGAACCTGAATGGCAGACAGCCCTTGTTTGTCCAAACCCTGAAGGAATTGGGTACCTAAAGCAAAAATGTCTTCCTGCCTGAGTGCTTTGGTCAGTGGATTATGAAGTGACGACTGATGTTGTTGGTTTTCCATGTTTGAATAATGGTCGTTGATAATCATTGATTTTTTATAATGGTTTATTTGCCTGATAAATAGTTTTTCCAGGAATGCAGAAATCTTTTATAGCCAGGTTTGCGGTACCAGTTATGGATATCATTTTTCTTCAAACCCATCATTGTACTAATAGTGGGTAGAAACGGTGGCTTTTCTGTTTCCTGAGTTTGATAATCCTGGATGAAACTCAGCACTTGTTGTCTTACCTGATCAGCATTTCCCGTTTGAACCGATTGATCAACCAAATGAGGGTGATCTAATAATAACTCTGGACTATGCTTTACAATAAAAGCAAAAGTAGCCTGAGGGTCTACCTGAGTACTTCTTTGGATGAATAAAGGCAACAAGGTTTGAGTTTCCTGATTGGCGTATTGTTCTTCTACATTGCTTTGATGTGCGGCTTTTTGAGCCAGCGCGTGCTCCAGAGAAGCTTTCATAAATACTTCCCTATTTTTTCTTCGGGCAGATTTTTTTACAAGATTGATGGCTCTTACTCGGGCAAATTTTTTTAACAAGCCCTTCAGATCACTGGCAGTAGATGCCTGCTTACCAATGGTATGTACTGCTGGTGTACGTGCTTCTCCTCGTTTTTCATTGAGCGCAGGTTTGCGATATTCATCTGCCCAATACTGGTAATAATCCTGTACATCAAACTGCTTATTGTTCAAATCAATTGAGGTAAAGACGGCTTGCTGTAACATAAATTCGTGAAACTCATTTTCTATCTGTAATACTTTGGCATATACCAGACAATCTGCACAAGGTGTTTTTTGACAACTCTTCTGATGTTGATGAAGAGATGCCCACCCTTGTGTCCAATGGCTTTTGGATAAAATGTCATTTTCAATAATGTGTTGAGTAAGCCAAAATATAGGATTTTGATCTTGTTGCATATGGTATTGAGCTCAATAAAGAATCATTTCTTACTTATCAACAGAGGTTTGCATTTTCGTAAATTTTTCTCAACTTTTTTTACATTTGTTGCATTACTGATTACTGACTATTCTCTCAATGATGTAAAAGCTATGAAAAAAATCCTCTTTTTTAGCTATTTCCTAAGCTTGGTAGCACAAACTGCTTTTAGCCAATACAACTACCAAAACCCTACACTACGTCACAATGCGGCGTTTATGAGCGCCCAAACTTATGCAAGGAAAGGTGTGTTTATAACCGCAGCTACTGCCTATAACCAGGCATACGATCAATTTCAGCAGAAATCCCCAAAATTTGCGGCTCAGTGGTGCCTGGTAGAAAAAGCTTTTTGCCTGGTAGAAGGAGAAAAGTATGCCCGGGCGAAGAAGGTGCTGGATCATTGTGAAAAAGAGAATCAAAAAAGTAGCCTGCTCTTGGGGAGAATATATGAGTATCAGGCGTTGTTGTATCAAAACCAAAAAAGAAAACGGTTAGACAAAGCATTGTGGTATGCCCACCGTTCGCTTGCCATCAGAAAAACTATACAAGGTGAACATACACCTGAATTGATTCGGGCGTATTTGCGGGTAGCCTATGTGTTGGCTAAAAAACAACGCTATCTTGAAGCATTAGAAAAACTTGCCAAAGCCACCACTTTGCTGAAAGTCCATTCATCGCCCTACTTAGAAGGTTTACGATACCATATCAAAGGCTTGTGTATAGCCAATCGATCTGAGAAATTAAATAAAGGAGTAGAAAAAGGGCATAAAACAAATCGCTGGTTAGCCAAAGAAATCTACAAAAAGGCATTACAAAAATACCAACAAGCATTGGCTCCTTCTCATCCCAAAATAGGGATAATATGGGCAAATATTGGAACTGCCTGGCAAATGATGCATCAGTATGCGATGGATGGCTTGAGGAAAAAGAACGCAAGTACTGAACAACTTGATGCTTATTATAAAAAATATGAGCCATTGCTTGATAGCGGACTCGTAGCGCTCACCAAGGGGATTCAGGTATTGGAGATGAACCCCTTGGAAAACAGGCGAATGCTGTCCTATTTTTATTGGTACAAGGGGCTGTCATTAGATATGAAAAAAGGAGACCATCACAGGGAAGTGTTGCGATTATACCAAAGGTCATTGATGAGTTTTATTCCTGGCTTCTTTTCTTCTGATATTTTCGCTTTTCCCAATTTTTCGGTATTGCGTTATAATGAAGAAGTAAGAGAACAAATGATTGAAGTATTGACCTACAAGGCGAGACTCTTAATGGCTTATGCTCAAAAACTACCCCAACTAAGAAGAAAATACTTGGCTTTGTCGTGGCAATGTCACCAAGTGATTGAGAAGCTGTTATACCGCGTGAGTATTTTCACAGTACTGGAAAGAGATCAAATTGAGTTAAACGTATTGATTGCCAACCATACATCACACTATGTGTCTTGTTTTGCCTTGTATAGGAAGTTACTTTCTCCAAAGGAACAGCAAAAACTAGGAGTGCAACTTTTGTCAGACGTAGAGCGGCATAAGAAAGAGGCACTTTGGCGAGGGTTACATAACCTGGATATAAAAAAGAAAGCCAAGGTAGCTACCAAGGATATACTTGAAGAAACTCAACTTAGAAGCAAAGCGCAATATTTTGCCAGACAAGTGGCACTGACTAAACCAGGGACTTTACCACGAATCCAGGCGATGGATAGTGTGAGTGAATATCGAACGCGCTTGATTAATCAGGAAGAATATATTTTACATAATAATAAATTATATAAAGACTTACTTAGGCAATCCTCTTCTATATCGATTACAGAGATACAGCAATATATGCCAAACCATCAGGCAGTAATCGCTTATGCACCCTCTTTTATGATCGCATTTGTCATTACTAAAAAGCGTTTCTGGATTAAAAGAATGGCTCCCAAGGGGGAGCAGGGAGAGGTGTTTGGCAACAAAGTACAGCGAACTTATCAAGGGTTTCAAAAAATGATGGTGGAAACAAGCAAAGGAAAAGAAGCCCTTGATCGTAAATGGGTACAAGCCAGCCATCAGCTCTATCAGCATATGTTCAAGCCTTTGGAAGATTGTTTCTCGGACTCAATCCAATCTTTGTTGATTTCAAATGTTCATCTGTATGAGTCGGTACCTATGGGGGCGATGTTGCAGCACTACAATCCAGAAAAAAGCTTGAAAGTAAATATTCGGGAATCGGCTTTAATCAATCGTTTTGCCATTGCTTATACTCCCTCGTTAGGTATTTTACTCTCTCAGACAAGAAAGCATAAAACAAGGCAAAAGCAAAACTATGAGTATCAAGCCCAGTTTGTGGCTCCTATCCACTTTGGGAAATCCAAAAAAGCAGCTAAAACCAGAGGACAGTTGCTGGCTATTCAAAAGCTACGGGCTTTTACCAATGTGGCAGAATTGGATAGCCTACCCCATTCTGCGATTGAAGTAGATGCTTGCCAAAAAATCCTGCTACAAAAATATAAGACACCCAATCAGGTAAAGACCTGGACTGGAAGTCAAGCCACCGAGGAACGCATGCGAACAATACTAGGAGAATCAAATAACATCCTTCATTTAGCTACCCATGCGGTTTCTTCACTACGAAGCTTTGAACTAGGAAGGATGTTTTTCTATCCAGAAGTGAATCACTCTGATGCTCAGGATGGTATCACCTATTACGGAGATTTAGTTACGATGAGGCAGCCCCCGGCAAGACTGGTAGTACTGAGTGCCTGTGAAACAGGGCTTGGAATACAATCAGGGGGAGAAGGGGCATTATCATTACACCGGGCATTTTTACAATCAGGGGTGCAGAAAGTCCTACATACCCAATGGGCAGTCTACGATGAAGCCACCACTTATTTGATGATCCAATTCTATACCCACCTTGCTCAGGGGAAAAATGAAACCCAGGCGCTCAGGCTTGCTAAAATACACATGATGACGCTTGCCCTTGGACCAGAATATGACCGGTACTCTACCTGCCCTCCCGTTTACTGGGCTGCTTTTAAACTTACTCAGCAAACATTTGATTAATTTTTATGAGAATACAAGTGGTTGGTTATCAGTGATGTAAATGAATCAAGCTAATTTTATTTAACGTGTTTTCACAAAATCAGTGGGGAGTGTTGATAAGGGAATAAAGATATTCCTGAATATATCAAAATCTTTACTGACCGATGAAAAAGAAAATTAGTTTAGCCCTCCTCTTTCTATGCTTTGTATGTACTGATTGGTGTATACAAGGCTTGCCTACAAACCATATAACCATTACCCCTTATGCTGATTTTTTCCATAAGATAAGTGTATCCTACCAAAACGAACAGCCATGAAATTTATAAACAATCTGTTATATTTTTTCGCAAATGTAGATCCAAAAGTTATCAAGGATTTTCCGCGAAGCATCAAAGTAACGCCTCAAATTATTGGGATATCGATTCTGTTAGCGGGTATTTTTTCCACTATCTCAGTAGGGTATTTTCTCAGCGAAGTATTTCATAGAAGTTCGTGGCGAACGTTGATCATAATCGTTGGATCAATACTTTACTTTGGGATGATTGTGACGACTGACCGGGGTTTATTCCTTTCCCAAAACAAAGTAACGGTCATCGTTCGGGGGCTAATTGTGCTTATACTTGCTATGATGACTTCTATCCCCTTTAAACTCTCGTTGATGGATACTAGAATTGAGGCAGAAATGATCAATGCACATCGAACAAAAAAGGCGAATGATTATAACGAAAAAGTTGGACGATTAAAAGCTGAATATGAGGCGAAACAAAAAGAAATAGATCGTTTGCTTAGAAAACTTAAACGAGAAAATCTACGATTGAAGCGATTAAGGGCTGCTGAAGAGGATGGCTATAAGCTTAATAGTAAAAGTACGGGAAACAAAGGGAAAGGGTGGGAATGGGATAAGTACAATAAGCAAGTGATTATACTGGAAAAACGGATTCAGGAACTTGAAGATGAAAAGGAAGAACGTACCAATGTTTACAATGTTGAAAAAAGTCTGGCAGAAACTGAGTTTGAGAATACAGTTGCTACGCTTGATCAGTCATTTATATCCAAATTTGTCACTTTCAAAAAAATGTTGCGCGCAGATGATGATGATGAAAGAAATGCCTACAAGGAGTTTAATGTAGGTATTCTATTGATCTTCATTATGATTGAATTGCTCCCGGTATTTCTGAAAGTATTCCTGTCAAATAAGTCCAATGTTTACGAAGAGTATAAGCAAAATACTATTGCATTGGAGAGGGAATGTTTCTTGACGAAATCAAAGTGTATGCGCATTTTGGTGAATTATCAGAAATCAAGGATTGCTGACCCTGGCAAAATTACGGGAGAAGATATAGAGCAGGTTATAATAGAGTTGGATCAACTTGTACACAAGGCAAGGCAAAATCATAAATTAAAATTAACGACCACTCAAAACTAATCATCTTATGGAATCATTTATTGACTGGTTAACTCAACCTACAGTATTTATTGTACTAATATTAGTAAGCTTAGGAGCTGTTGCATTTTTCGTGAATAAGGAAGAGGAAAAAGAAAGACAGAAACAAGCTATGCAAGAAAAGAAGATTCCTGCATTGGGATCATCGCTAGAAGAACCAACCGATGAAGAAACATTGTATGATGATTTTGAGGAAGGAGCTGAGGATAAGGAAGAGTATAAGGAGGAGGATCTGGAAGACAAGCAAGAGGAAGATGGGGCATATCAAGAAGAAGTAACGCCAAATCAGGCTGATGGAAAACCTGCATCTGATGACTCTATTAAAAAAAGCGATGAGTTTCTTAAGCGACTGGATAATATCGCTGACTTAAAGAAGAAAGAGACTTTGGAGCGTGAACAGAGAGAGAATATCAAAATGAAGGATGACTTGCATTACAAGGAAGAGAAGGATAAAATTCGGATGGAAAAACGAGAAGTTGAGTTGCAAAAAGAAGAGAATAAGTTAAAAGAAGAGCAACTCAAAATGGAGCAAACAAAGAACCAGGTCAATCAACAATACCAGGAAATGAAGATGAGAGAGCAACAGCAGACTGCTCAGCAAAAAGAAGAAGATAGGCGTTGGAAAAGGCGTATGGATCAACAAAAACTTGGTATGGAAAATGAAAAGCTGCGAAATGCCCAAAGGTTGGCGGATGATAGAATTTATAATAAAGGTAAAAATTGAGGTTGCGTATAGTGACTACTCAGCTCACAGGAAATTGAAAAATTATATGAAAATGCTTAAAACAAGACTTCATTTATACATAAGAAAAGCAGTACCTAATGCATTGAAATTGGGCGTTTGCCTTCTGCTACTTTTGGGTCTAAGTCAATGTACTACAAGTACGATTTCTATCATTGATAATGATTTTATGAAAGTGACCTACCATAAAAAATACAAAACAACCGAAGGTGGTTGGAAGCGAGGGGCAAAAGATATTACACCAGATGAATACAAGGCGATTTTCCTTGGATTGATTGATAAATACAAAGAATTGAAAGCCCAGGGTTGGGCGGTAGAAGGAGAGTTGATGACTGGCAGGTGGAGGCTCAACCGCCAATTACCTTTTGATGAGTTGAACAAATGGTATGTTAAAAATATAAATGAACAAAATAGTTTTCCAGTAAAAAGGCTGGCACTAGTTACTCAAAACCCTAAGTATTCAAAATCAGGTATTGATGCATATGTCAAACGCACAAGGGATAAACATAAGAGATTATTCAACGTGGAAAGCAAATTTGTGATGAAGGTGTTTCACCGTGACTACAAAGCTGCTCAAAAATGGGTGAGAGGGCGTTAGTTTTTCATAGCGAAAAATTTCATTGTCGAGTGATATACATCAGGCTATTTTCTTTATCCAGATATTGCCTAAAGTTGAGGTGTGCCAGAAATCAGTATCCCCTTAATAGAACATCAATTTAATAAGTTGCTTATAAGCTGTTTGTGTTATTCTACACTTCTTAGAATGGGTGATTTTTCACTCCCTGCCTAAAAGAAAATTTCAAGTTTTTTTACAAAAATTCACCCCTGTGTTGATAGGTATATAGTGATAATAATCAACTTCCTAAACACTAATATGCCTATGAAAATAAATCAATAGTGTAAACAACCAGATGAGGACTGATTAGATCAGTTCTGCATCGGCAGAAGGAAAACTGTAGAGGAAACCATTTTTACTATTATAATAATTACTCTTGAACTCTTATCCTTTTTGGTTAGATAAATTGAGTGATGATAAATAGTTCACAATTCAACAAATTTACTTTTAAACGAAAATGAAAAGAATTAAATACTTAATAATACTAGCATTTTTTGCAATAACTGCCTGTAAGCAAAATAAAAATATTACCCCTGATACAACGGAAGATGAAACCATCTCAGATATAAATCAACAGATAAGGGAAGAACTATCTGAAAACCTAAGAACAGCCTCTACTACTACTGGTTATCGTGTTTTGCAGGCTAGTTCTCTTGGGGCAGGAACAACAAGAATAACTTTACCAAGTAATAAGTCAATTTTTTTCGTAATTGATAAATTAAATTCTGATGGATATGGATGTTACAGCCTAATATTTAGCACAATCTTTAATAATGATATTCGTTCGGGTTGCCTTCTACAAAATGATGATAGAGTCAAGGGGACTTTCACCACAGGAAGTAACTACTCGTCTAGAACAGTAAATTTTGATATCAGATCGGTAACTCCTGGTAAAAAATGGATATTTGCTTGGGGATATAATTAATACATTTATCCTATTTTGAATGAGGAAACTAAAACCTTCCTCATTCGAATTTATTTGAATCATATTAATGAAAAAATTATTTTTAAGCACATCTACCTTCTTGGTATTGTTTACTTGACTGTATTTTTTTAATATTATGCCTTTAATACCTGTAAAGGTTTCTGAAAGCCTCAACGAACCAATAATCTTCCTAAGATCATATAATAAAATGTGGTTTTTAACAACTGATAATCCATACTTATTAAATTGGTTTTGAAATTGAGCAAAAGTACTTGAAGGATATGATGTAAGTACAATTGAAAATATGCCTACTAAATTATATTCGTTGCCTAACATATCTCCTGCTGGTTTTGATTTATTTGAATATGATAAAATTAAATTCATCGAAGGTAGTTTAATTCAGGATAAACATTCAATTTATCAGGCTTCATTATCTCTATTGTCACAATGAAATATAGGCTTTTTTCCGCTGAATGTTGATAGATGATCTTTTGAGTTGTTAAACACAAAATTTTCAAGAGATCAAAGCTTTATTTATCCAGTCAATTGAACAATTTCTCATAATAATGGATTGTATGATTTTAACTTTAAAATACGTGTGTCTACTGATGAATTCAAAGTAATGAATATAATGGATAGTTGTAGTGAAAGTGATAAGCAATGACGGAGCGAAAATACGATAGAACACATGAAAAAATATGCTGACTTATATAGTTCTTATTTAGTGTCTGAGAATAGTTTCATTGTCAGAATTGAAAAAACATGGGATTGGCCTATTGATTGAAACAAACCAGAAATATTTCTAGTAGAAAATGTGAATTCAAAAAAATTTCGCATTATTTGATGTACCCTTCAATCATTCTATTCAACAGATGGAGAGAGTTTCTGGTTTATGAATAAAGAAATAGAAGGTGTTGATGAAAAAACTTTTGATGTTGATGTGAAAGATAGAAGATATGCCAAAGATGCGAATAACATTTATTTTATGTGAATTAAACAATAACTAATTATCCTTTCAAAGCCAAAACAACCTATTATTATTAAAATCAATTTGAGAAAAAGAGCTGATATTCAGTAATAACTGAGATTGAAAGAATTTGAGTTAGTGGAATGTAAACAGGATTTGTGACACCGATAGAAAAGTAGCGCTTAAGGTGCTTGAAACTTAACTGTTTCATTAAATCTTAGGTAAATTTTCTTACTTTGTCGAAAAATACCTGTTTACTAACCCTTTTATCTCAGAAGCTATGAAGAAATTCCTACTTCTATGCTATTTCGCTGGTGCTTTGCCTTTAGCAGCATTGAGCCAATACCATTATAAAGACACCCGATTACTTACCCATCCATCATTTGAGAAAGCCCAACAATTACTTCGGCAAGGTTTATTCAAAGAAACGATCCCACATTATGAGCAGGCAAGTCAGCATTTTCAACGCAAAGGGAAGGGGTTTGAAGCACTGTTTTGTGAAGTAGAAAAAGCATTTTGTTTGATTCAAGGAAGCTATTATCAAGAAGCCAAAATGTTATTAGATTCTTTGGAGCTACGAGTACCAGCTTATCCTTTGCTGCAAGCAAGGGCCTTTGAGTACCAGGCGTGGCGTTGCCAACAACAACCCTCTCCTCGTTTAGATAAAGCCTTGTGGTATGCCAATCGTTCTTTACAAATATGTGAGACTAATCAAGTAATTGCACAATTCCAACCTCGACAAGCGGCGCGTGCTCATTTAGCAATTGCTTATGTTCTTTTTCGTAAAGAACGCTATATTGAATCTTTAAAAGGTACCGAACAAGCCGAAAAAATACTGAGAAAACATCCTTTGCAGTATTTGCAAGCATTGATTTTTCATATCCAAGGGCTTGCTTATTCCAATGAAGCTCAATCCCTCACCAAGTATGATCAGCAAGGACATCGCTATAACCGGGAACGAGGGAAACAGCTTTATAAACAGGCTTTAAAACTGTACAAACAAGCACTACATCCTAATCATCCCAGGGTAGGAATTATGTGGGGAAATCTTGGAACTGCTTGGGATATGCAGCATGATCAACTAAAATGGGGATTGGGACAAAAGCCTTCTGATAAGAAGCAACAAGCATCCAATGATCAAAATTTCAAACCTTTGCTCGATAGTGCTTTACATGCACTTAATCAAGGAATACGTCTTCTGGAGAAGCGCCCCAAAAATGCTCGCAGAGCTTTAGTGTATTTTTGTTGGTACAAAGGAGTTGCTCTGTACAAAGTACCTGGCGCGGAAATTCAATCTCCTAAGGCTCATCAGCAAGCCTTGAATTATATGGTACCAGGAATGTATGCTAAAGATATATTTGCCAAACCAGATTTCACCGTATTACAACGTGGAGCTATCATCGGTACACAACTCGTTCGTATTCTTAATCATAAATCAGCGATAGCATTAAAGTATTATAGTAAAGAACCTGTGATCGGAAAAAAGTATCTTAAGTTGGCTTGGCAAATATGCCAAACGATGGAAAAATTAATGAGTAACCCTCATTTTTTTAAGGTATTAGAGGAAGATCAACTTAGTTTAAGCCGACTTAATCAGGGTTTTATCCGTCGAAGCGCAGATTGTTTTCGTTATTTCCAAACAATACTTTCTTCTGATTCACTTCGCTCCGTGAGTGAATATTTACTGAATTTGGTGGAAAAACATAAAAAGGAGGGGCTTAGAAAAAGCAGCGAACTTCAATGGATGAAACAACGAGCCAAAGTATCATTGATTGATCAAAAATGGAGTCAAATACTCCAAAGAAAGGCTTGGTACCATGCCAGACAAGTAGCACTTGCTCAACCTGGTTCGTTACATCGTATTCAAGCGTTGGATAGCGTGAGTAGGTATCGTACTCAATTAAAACTTTTTGAGGCTTCATTAAAGAAACGATATCCTACCTACGAAAAACTTACAGGAAAAACCACTCCATTGCGTCTACAAGAAATTCAATCTCAATTGAAACCTCATCAAGCCATTGTTTCCTATACCAATGGTTTACAAGTAGCATTTGTCATCACTCGCCAGCGATTTAAGGTTATCAGTTTTACTCCAATAGAAAAAGAACTGGAATTTAGGCAAAAACTAAGAGGTGTGAATGCTGAGTTCCAGCGTATGATTACTCAAACAGGTAAAAGCCCTCAGTTTATCCAGCAATTTGTGCAATGTAGTCACCAGTTATATCAAATGATTTTTGAGCCATTGGAAAAATACTTACCTTCTTTGATCAGTTCACTGTTAATCATTCCTGATCAAAGAGAATACGAGCGTATTCCTTTTGAAGCACTCATCTATCGGTATAATCCAAAGAATCAGCCTCAAAAGAATATTCAGCAGTATTCGTTAGTAAATCGCTATGCCATTACCTATGTACCTTCATTGAATAACCTATTGTTGTATCCCCAATACTTTTCAAAGTCAGTACTGGCTAATAGAGTCTATACAGCACAGTTTTTAGCACCTATTCATTTTGGCAAATCAAAAAAAGTTGCGCGACGTCGTAGCCCTATCTTGAAAGTATTTGGAGCACAAAAATTCCAAAGAGTGGCGGAGTTAGATAGTTTGCCTTTTACGGAGCAGGAAGTAAAAAACTGCCAACAAATTTTACTAGCAAAAAATCCTTTAGCCAAAACTCGCATTTGGACGGGGAGAAGTGCTACTGAAAATAGATTAAGACAAATTGTTGGACAACCCACTCAAATTCTGCATTTGGCTACTCATGCGGTTTCTTCTAAACGAAGTTTTGAATTGAGCCGTTTGTTTTTTTATCCAGAATCATCTACTGTGGATGCTTTGGATGGTATTACCTATTATGGCGATATTTTAAGTTTGGATAGCATCAAGTCTGAACTTGTGATTCTGAGTGCTTGTGAAACAGGACAAGGTTTAAGTTATACAGGAATTGGCTTGCTTTCGTTACATCGGGCTTTTTTGCAAAAAGGAGTACCGAAGATATTATATACCCAGTGGCCGGTGTATGATGAAGCTACTGCGATACTAATTACTAAATTTTATCAACATCTTGTGAAGGGATATACTGAAGCTAAAGCATTACAATTAGCCAAAAAAGAAATGTTACGGTATTACATTGGGTCCAAATACCAAGGATATGCGACCTACCCCCCTGTATACTGGGCGGGCTTTAAATTGACTCAGCAGGTCTTTGAATAGCATGTGTGGTATATGAGTTATTGATTCTGCCTGCGTAAAAAAATATGATTACCTTCACGGTAGATTTTTCGTTGTAATAATTTTTATTATAATGTACTTGAAAATCAACCTATTACCACCTTGGACAAAGCCGAACAAATCAAGTCATTTTTAAAGTCTCACGAACTGATTAGTGTGAGGGGACTAGAAAACAAAACAGGCATACCCAACGATACCATCAAGAAGTTTTTATTGGGTGACCGCCCTCTCCCTGCCAAACATATTCCGGCCATCGAGACTGTACTTTTAGAGTATGGTTATACGCTTTCGGAAGTGGAAAAATAAGGTTGTCCCAGTATTGGGGCTTTAGGCTTTTTTTTGTATATTGAATTGTAAATCAATGGTTTAATGAAAGCCCCCGAAGGTGCGG
>DMXI01000265.1 GCA_003483885.1 Microscillaceae bacterium | reverse complement strand
TGGAAATCCCTTCGCTCAAGCTTAAAGCCCATTGTTCGTTTGATGGTTGGTTTCGAGAGGCTTTTTCCAGTAAAGAATTGGGGGCTAATATTGACAATAGTAAAACTACGGTGAGAATATTTTCGCCTCGTGCTGAGCAAGTGAAGTTGTATTTGTACAAAGGGCGCAACGACAAAAAAGCTTACCAAGTCAAGAACCTGAAGCAAGATGAAGATGGCGTGTGGGAAATTGTAATTCCTGAAGATTTGCACGGGGTGTATTATGATTTTACGGTACACGGAGCCAAAGAACCAGGCAATCATTTTTATGAAACCAATCCCGTACACATCAGTGATCCTTATACACGAGTAAGCGACGATACCTGGGGAAAGGGTCGTATTTGGCGACGAACCAAACCCGCCACTCCATTGAAAAATGGAATCCCCAAAATGGAGGATGTGATTGCCTATGAGGTACATGTGCAAGACTTCACTGATTTGCTTCCTGTGAAGAAAAACCTAAAAGGCACGATCAAGGCAATGACCATTCCTGGGTTGCGCAACAAGCGTGGGCAAAAGATTGGCTTTGATTATTTGGTAGATTTAGGCATCAACACCGTGCACCTGATGCCGGTGCAAGAGTATGTGCACTTTCCGACTAATGACTGGAAGGCTTCGTTTGGCGAAGATGCTTATATGAAAAGCCAGGGCATCAACGAAGAAAACTATCAGTGGGGTTACCGCACTTCTCACGCCTTTGCAGTAGAATCACGCTACCGTAGTAAAGGCAGTGAACCAGGCCAAGAACGAGCAGAGTTTCGGGATTTGGTGCAGGCTTTTCACAACAAGGGCATTGCGGTGATTATTGACATTGTACCCAACCATACTGCCGAAAATATGGATGGTAACTTCTGGAGTTTTCATTTCAATGTGCTAGGCAAGCAATATTATTATCGTACCAAAAACTTTAAACACATTGGCGCTTATGGCAATGAAGTAAAAACCGAAAACCGACCGATGGTGCAGCGTTGGTTGATTGACCAATGCCAGCATTATATCAAGGAATTTGGCATTGATGGCTTTAGAATTGATTTGGCAGGGCAAATTGATGAGCAAACGCTCAAAGCGCTCAAAACAGCCATTGGCGAAGATAAAATTGTATATGGTGAAGCCTGGATTGGCTCTAATGATCCGAACTTTGAGAACAACCCCGATTGGGATTGGTACAAAGCTGATGCACCGATTACCTTTTTTCAGGACGACTCCCGCAATGCGTTCAAAGGGCCTGTATTTGAGTTAAAAGACCCGAAAAAAGACCGTGGTTGGCCAGGAGGCAAATACGATGAACGTGCCAATGTAATGAAAGGGCTCGCCAATAAATTTCCAGATGATAAAACCCCGTTGAGTGGCATTAGCTACCTCGATATCCACGATAACTTTGCACTGGCGGATCAGTTTGGAAAAAACTTTGATGGGCGTAACGAGGTGCACCAGGATTTATACAAAATTGCCGTCACGCTGTTGTACACCACGCTTGGCCCCATTGTAACCCACGGCGGCTCGGAGATTATGCGTAGTAAGGCTTCGGCTCCACTCAAAGAGGTAGTAAAACAAACCAAAAAAGGTTTTAAAGTATATATGCATGGATATCGCGATAGCTATAACCATCGCAAGGCCAATCATTTTTTGTGGGAACAGGTAGGGCAACGTCCAAAGGGGCAGAATGTAAATGATTACCGCAATATGCAGGCTTTTTGGCGGGGAATGAACCGATTCCGCTTATCGGAATATGGAAAAGTATTCCGTGTGGCTCAATCGGTACCCAAAGATTATTACCGATTTATGGCTCCCCAAAATCGCCCCGATGTATTGGGCTATTTGGTAGATAACAAGGTATTGGTATTGTTCAACGCTGGAAAGCAAGGGTATGACTTCAAAAATATTCAGTTACCCAATGGCCGCTGGAAACAAGTAGCCAATAACGACCAGGTAAATCATTTGAAAGGGGTGGGCAAATCACTCAAAGGTGGTAAATCTCTGAATTTCAAGCTCAAAGGAGAAAGGTTAGGAATTTGGGTGAAAGAATGAAGTAAAGCTATGCGATGTTTCCACCAAATGACTGAGACAGGTTATCGGTCGGGTTGTGAGACACAACCCGAGGCAGAGTAGTCTGAACCTAAACATAAAAAATACGTAAGAGTAATTTTCGTTTAACTACTAAAATAATTTAATAATGAACAAACTTCAAAAATTCAAAAGTAGTGCTTTGACTAAAGTACAAAAACAACAATTGAAAGCAGGAAAAGGTAAATCATCGAATCAAGATGGTTGTAATAACATAAAGGTAAAGTGTGAGATAATCGCATAATTTACTTTTTCCTCTGGTTGGGGTTTGAGCATTAGTGTCACCCAACCAGAATTCCTCAATGAGGTAAAAGTTATTTATGGCACTTCATTCTAGACCAAAGAAAACTCAAGGTGTCGTTTCACTTAAACACCAGCAACGGTGGGAAAGATTGATGTATCGGTCAGGTTGTAAGACACAACCCGAGACAGAGAAACACCACCCCAAGAAGACCAAAAACTTGAGAGGATTTTAAAATTTCAAGTGATTTAGTTGACTGTGTATTTAATGATTATCAAAGTCGGAACACCATACTTTATAATAATTGCCAGCCCATTTTTTCATATATGGGAAATACCACTTGGAAGCTTGCGGGGCCAAACAAAACCCGTTCTCATCATCAATGATTACTTCATCTTCAAATCCATTCAAGGCATGATGCAAAGCTGCACTCAACAATAAAAACTGCCCTATATCATCCGCAACAACGTCTCCATAATCCCAGCTTCCAGCGCCATGCATCAACTTTGTAAGCGTAGTTTTGCCTGAACTCAAATCAATCACCACTGGATCTGCCCCTTCGTCGCCAAGCATGAAAAAATTCTCAGGCCATCCTTCAATTGGCTTTTGTTCCATCGCATTGTAATTATACCCTTCTTGCAGCTTCTTTAAATTCTGAACACTATACAATAGCATTGGATTTCCGACCGTATCAAAATAAAAATCGTCTGAGGGAGCAAAGTATTGGATGTACTCAGTCAGTTCTTCGGGTAAGCCTTGATCAAATTCTTTGCGTATCCTTTGAATACCTGCACGATTATCTTTTATTTTTGATATAGGTTCGATATTTAAAAATTCAGCAATCAACTCTAATGCTTTCTTAATCTCCATTTAAGCTTACTTAATGATATAAAAAACCAATATACTCATTCTGACAGGTCTTTTGGTGAAAACCTCACTCTGACTTGTGTCTCCACAAATCAAACCGCTGACAAGTCCTTAAATACCGATGTATATAGGTGCCTAAAAAACGGCTCATTTGAAGGTTTCGTTCGATTGGTGAAGACACCATAGCCATCAGGCTAATGGCGGGTTCAGATTTGTAATCTGAACCCCAACTGCTCTGAATTTGCAATTCAGGCACTCAGGGATTAAAAATCCCAAGCAGGTAACTTTCAGATTGTAAATCTGAAAGAGCAACTCATATTTAATAAAATACTGTATATCAAATACTTGTATTTTTAACCTGACGACTATGGTGAAGACACACAACCGAGGCTAGTAAAAGTATCATTTAATTACAAGTGTTTTAGGTAGAGAACACTGGATTATTTAGTCGATGTGTATTTAATTCTGTAGTCAAAAAGTACTTCCCCAAATCTTATCCGTTTTATTCTTATAAGTAGATTCTCTTTATAGAAGTATTCCGTTTCATCTATTTCTTTACGATCTTTAAAAACTATTTTTAGGCTTTGTAGCTTTCCTTTTTTATTTTGATAAATGTATGATCTTTCTGGTGGAACCTTATCAAGATATTTAGTCAAGTACTTTCTATTAATAATCTTTTTATCTGACAGGTATTGAAATTTTTCTACCCAATGTTGGCTTCTTTTCCGATAGCCAAACTCTTTCTTCTCAACTATTTGTCCATTTGTATTATAGCTTAGTTCCCAAGTATTTTCCCCTCCAGTAAAACTGTAAGGGATGTACATCTTCACCAACTTTCCTTCTCGATACTTATATTTTTTCTTTTGACGAATTACCCATTTACGATACCAGATTAAGTCTTCTTCCCGCGGTATACAACCATTCAAAGTTCCATCGCCATATTTGGGTGCTCCTTTACGCAGCTTTGACCTTCTTTCGTACTTCCAAAACGTTCTTCTTTTTAAAAAGCCTTCTTTTGAATATTGATAAAACGTTCTATTAGTATCGCCTTTTGAATTTGTATAGAATTGTTGATGAGGGAGAGGACAGTTTGCCCTGTATTTATAAGAGTAAATTCCATCAATTTTATAATGACCTCGGATAGGATAATAATTTAAAAAAAGATCCTGAACAACGTTATTATTTTTGTCAATAACTATCGTCCTTTTTACTAGGTTTTCATTGTCATAAAAGGTGATTTTTTTAGTATTTTTGGGTATATTAAGTTTAATATAATCGGGGTAAATTTCGTGTTTTTGTCCCTGTGCAAAGCCTAATTTTATAGTCAAACAAAGTATCCAAAAAAATTTGATCATTACCTTCATATTGTGTCTGTTTTGGTGCTTAATATTTTGACTAATGCCACTATAATTTCCCCTACTTTACTTTTTAAAAGAACTTATGAAACTATATGGATCAAGCTCAAGTTTCACACAATCTCACCCCACAAGAAGTAGAAACACATCAAAGCTTTTTTGAACAATGTGCCAAAGATTATCGGATGCTGGCTGAAAAACTGATTCGTCAATTAGCAGCACATCTCAAACAACCATTTAATGAAGAATTGCCCCTGGCTACTCTAAACCCATATGAGCAAAGAAGCTACCCTCAATTCGGAGAGATGAATAAATGGCGTTATTTCTTTCATGGATATCATTGCAAATTCAAGCACACAATTACGACACAAGATATTGAAGTGCCCCTTACATTTGGCCTTGAATTTGGCGTGCTTGACCCATATTTCTTTGCCCACTATATTTACTCTACTCCCGATTACCAACCCTTGTCAGTAAACATGAAAAGTGAATTTGCTGATGGTCTGATAATCATTGAAAAAATGCTAGAACTTGGCTTGTATGAGAAAATCAATGCTAATACGGTAAGCCATTCAGGGGTAGTAGTCACTAATCGTGACAAAAGAAAGGTGAAAGTATTCACTTCTAATGAGTTTCATAAATTGGTAGGTATTTAAGAGTTACATTTAACTATGGAATGGACTGATGATCATAACGAATCTTTTAATCCAGCATTTTGCAATGCTTTAGAGGCAGCCATGGTAGAAGCATTTACCTGTACCCGTCACTTCAAAATCAAAGGTTTTTGGAGTGACGGAGGCATTTCTTATCGTCCCAGGGTAGACGCTATGATTACCAAGAAAAGTGTAAACGATACGCGCAAAATCGAGACTTATGCCGAATTTGGTAAAGATGGTGAAGGAGATTTCTACCTCACGATCTATTTTGGTAAATACGCGCTTAGGCGGTACGCTCGTGGCACTCGTATAATCGACTGTATCCCTGATCCGTCTGAATGCGACGAGTGGATTAAGGTGGACTTGCACAATCAAATCATAGATGTTTGGCTAAAATAGTTCTGATACCTGAGCCTATATATGTTTATTCCTCATTTAATCAAGTGAATTTCTACCCGACGATTAGCAGCCTTACTTCCTTTTTTCAAAGGCTTGGTTTGTCCATATCCTTTCATCAAGAGGCGCTTTGGGTCAATGCCTTGTTGAACCAAGCTTTTTTGTACTGCCAAGGCTCGTTTAAGTGATAGTTGCCGGTTTACCTCGGGAGCACCTAAATCATCGGTATGCCCATTAATATACAGTTTCAGGCTTTTGAATCTTTGTAGGAGCACCACGGCATTTTTTAGTGCAACGCTTGCTTCATTCGTTAAATCAAACGATTTATAGGCAAATTGAATACGAGGAAAACGCCAAGCCAAAGCATCTGGAATGGTTCGCACTTGGTTTAGTACCTCGCTAATTCCAGTCTGAGTTAACGAGGATTTTTTGGTTTGCTTTGTATTCTCTGGTGCCACAACCGTTTTTACTTGGCGATTTTTCCCAATGCTGATCTTTTCTGAAGGTGTGTAGGTATTTGGTTGACTCGATGTTGCCTTTATTTGTTGTCCTTTTTTGCGTTGTTTCGCTTCTTTGGATGTCATTCCTTGTACCGTTTTTTTGTTGTTTTTTATAGGGTCATTAATTGCCAACATCGGTTTGGTTCCAGCCTTGGGTGTCAATACAATCATAATGGAGGAGTAGTCTTCTCCTCTATATGCTCGCAAGTCAAAAGTCACCTGTTTTGATTCAAATCCTGCCGCACTAGCCTCTAGTATATATTGATGTTTGGCCCGAAGTCTCAATGCAAAACTCCCCGTTTGTGACGAAGTACTTGTCTGCTCAATCACTTCTTTGTTACCTGAATAAGGATTGAGCCAATACAGTTTTAAATTGGCTTCGAGTAGTTCTTGCTGTCCAAGCTTTTCATCCATTTTTTTGGCCAAGACTTTTCCTTGCACAGGGGCAAATTTTTGCAAACGTAAATAATCAGGCAAGGCAGATAGTTTAAAAATATCGGGAGATTTTGGCCCTTGGCTATTGAAATACACTGTGTTGTGGACTTCTACCACTGTAGCAAATTTATCAAATTGGGAAGAGTTAGCCTCTTTTATGGCTTTTACCGATTCCCAATAACGGCCATTCACGCTCAACACCGCTTTGTACAAATCAAACCCGCCTTGCCCGTCCTTTCGTTCCGAAGAAAAAATCAAAGTCACCCCATCGGCTTGTACTCGCACACACTTCTCGCACCCAGTATTGATGGGGCTGGGCAGTCTGGTGGGTGATTGCCAACGTCCCTTGCGTTTTTTGGCTACGTATAGCTCATAGCAACCTTCTCCCGCGCGTGAGGTTTTCAAAGGGCGGGCAAAGTAAAGCTGTTGACCATCGGGCGATATAGAGGCAAAGTCTTCGTGACCAGCGGTATTGATGGGTGGCCCTACATTGCGAGGACGACTCCAGTTACCATCTTTTTGTCGGGTAACGTAGTATAGATCTCGCCCTCCCAGGCCGCTGTGGAAAGTGGCCGTAAAAAACAAGGTATTTCCGTCGGCACTGAGGCTGGGAGCGGCAATAAAATCGGTTTGAAATCCGTTGGCTTTGCTGGGTTTTTCACCAAAGTTATTAATGCTTTCAATGGGGCGGGGCTTACTCCATTTGCCATTTTTATGGCCGTTTCGCTTGTTGGTCTTTTGGTAGGTACTTTCGTACAAATACCAGGCGCGGTAACGATTGTGATCGGACTGGAAAACCATCCGTTGGCCATCTGCCGAAAAGGTGGGCGCATATTCGGTGTATTTATCAGTATTGATGGGTTTGCCTACGGGTATTTTTTTCTGGGCAAAGGTGTAAAGCGGTAAAAGAAGAAGTAAGATAATGGGTTTCATTTTTATTGTGTTCTATTGTTGAATTGTTCTATTATTATATTGTTAAATTGCTCTATTGTTGCATTATTTCGCGATGCATCGCGAAACAATGAAGCAATAAGCCGAAGGCGAAACAATAGAACAATGATCAAGATACTTTAAAAATTATACGAATAATTCAATGTCCCTGTAAACTCCGAAAAAGCGGGTTGAGGGGTTTGGCCTTCGGTGGCTAGCGTGCGTTGATTCAAGTAAATGGCATTGAACGATAATTGATGTTTTTGCTGATATGTATAGTTGATTCCCAATCGCCCATTCAGCACTTGGCTGGCCAATACCGTATTGTTGTAGGCTTGGTTAAAAGATGAAGACAAGATAAGCGAGACCTTCTTTTTGAAAAGCCCTTTGGTCAAAGTTAAGGTAGGGCCTAACATGCGATTATCCAGATTTTCCACCGTGTTTTGATTGTAATTGAATGCCAGTGCCGCATTGAAATCAATCGGGGTCCATACCACATTGTAGGCAGTAGTAACCTGATAAAACCGGCTCCCTCCTGGAATCGGGCTACCCTGTTGGCGATTGTCGGCTTGTTGGTAGGCCACATTTACGTTCAGGTTTTGCTGTTGGCGTTGGGTATTCAATAACACAAAATTGGCGTTGAGATTCGCGTTTTGCGAAATTTGGGTGAGGTTCAGCGAATCGCCAATGTTGGCCAAGGGGTCTACCTGATTGATGAGTTCAAATTGAGAACGAATGCGGGTAAGGCTTTGAAAATTGGAATAAGTCAAGTTAAAATTCATCGCTTGATTAGGCATAAAGTTTACATTCACCGCGGTGCTCAAACGTCGCAAAGTAGCCAATTGGTTATTGTTCAAGTTGTTACGTTGGGTTCCTACATTGGTGGCCAAGCTCAGTTTGTTTTTAAACAATTGGGTAGAAAAATTAACAGTGATGTTCTCTAAATCATTGTTGAAATAATAGGCTCCCAAGGTACGGTACTCTGGGTCTACCCATTCGTACCCTACACCAATGATAAAAAAGTCGGCATTGTAGTTTAGGTTACCACGATAAGCACTGTAGTAAGCAGTACTGGTATTCCGTTTAAATACCCCATCGGTCAGGTTGAATACATTCTGAGTTTCACCATCAGAAGTAGTAATTCGAGTATCTTGATTAACCGCACTTCCCGCGATTTCCCCATCTAAAGTGATACGTTTTCCCAACGATTTATGGAGCTGTACACTCATCACGAGGTTGCTTTCGGGTTGGGTATTGGGTAGGTTGAGCGAGTCGGGCGGGGGCACGACCGAATTGGCCAAATCGTGCGCACCAAACACAATCAAAGATACCTGATCGCCTTCTTTGAAAAAAGAACTGGTAGTGTATTCTTCGTCTTTTTTGGGAGGACGTAATCCCCCATCGCGGTTGTATTTGCTGCTAATTTGCGAACGTTTTTTCTTTTTACGACCTGAATCTTTGAAACTATAGGTAAGCTTGGCCCCATATCCTCGACGTTCGTACCCAAAGGGAGCCTGTTGGCTGCTCGAATCCGAGGGGTTGTAGGGTTGGGCTTTGCGCAACCGCCCGTACATGGCCTCTACCTTAAGCGGCCCTGGAGGGGTAAGTTCTACCCCTCCTCCCAAAAACAAAGCTCCATTGAGGGTGTAAGGTGAAAATGACATGGTATTGTAGCCAGCATAGAGCTTAATCCACTTCCAGGAAGGCTGAATTCCAAATTGGTTGAAGTCAAAACTGGGCAATTGATAGTTGTAGTTGAATACTTGATTGGTAAAAGTAAAATTCAAGGGCACATTCAACTGAAACATGGAGAAATTGATATTGCCCGACACAAAATAGGCGTAGGGATTCCGCCGCGACTCGATGCCGCTAACCCCGTAAAATACCTGACTGGCATTGACTCCCCCGCTGATCTTGAGCTTGCGATCATTCACAATGTTTTTTACATCTTGGGCATTCTGGGGCACCGATTGGGCAAAAACACCCAACGCTCCTAGCAAGCACAAGCTCATAAGATATATAGTTCGTTGTAATTGTTTCATTTTTTGTTAGTTGCCGAATGTTATGGATTCAGGTTTGTTGGTGACGCTTAAACACTAACAGAGGGTGTTAATTCATTAGAGGCTTTTTTGGATGTTTTAGCTCCTTGGGCTATTACCTAATCAGGAAATATTTTAGCTATAAAATTCTCTTTTTTATCAATCCCTTGCTTTACTAATACATATGAAATGCGGTTAGCAGTTTTTGCCTCTTCTAATGGTTTTCTTAATTTATCACTTTGTTTAAGCTTACTCAACAGGTTATCAATAATGAATGCCTTGTATTCTGGAGTACCCTGCTGAGCTACTTTGTTTCCACCAATAACTCTTGATCCCAATATACCTCCTCCCCCTTTGGCCTCTATTACATGCAAGTTTACTAACTTATCATTCGCATCATATTCAGCATATACCCTATCAAACTTCCCTTGTTTACCAGGAGGTCTTCCATCTACATCTAACCTTCGCCAGCCTTTACTTTTGTAAATCTGGTCAACTCTAGCTTCTGCCAATAATTCACTTGCCTCGATCTTAGCTTGTTTTGTATCTGCCGCTTGCCTTAATGACCATTGCTTGTCAAAGTTTCTATTTGTACGCGTCTTGTTTATATCAGGAAGAGCATTTCGTAAAGTGCTGATGTCTGCGGTCATTTTGTAATCAATCTCTCTGCCTGCAGTGGAAAATGCTTCTGCAAACTGCCTCACACTACTTCCCTCTTGTGAATTAGCCTTCAGGCGTTCTATCATCTTGGCTTTTGATTTGGAATTCTTGATCCCAGTTTTCAAGTTCTCTATACTGAAACCAGCTGATTCAAAGTGCCTAGCCTCTAGCACCTCATCCAAATTCTCCAGATTAGCTATATTCTTACGAATATCTGGTGAGCCATCTAAAAACTGCCATCTTTCTACCAGTCTGGGATTATTCTCCAGTCGCCTAAACTCGTCATTACTTGCATTCCTAAAATTTCTATCAAAATCAATTCGTTCGTCGGGAGTAAGGCGTTCATATCTTTCTTTTAACTTTGAATTTGATTGTATCCTGGCGCTAAATGCATGAGCAGACATATTATGCACGAGCAACCTCGTCTTACCCACAAAGTAGGTTTGGAAATCTTTGACGTGGAAGTTGTAAACCGTAGCCGTGGTATCTATAGCACGGGTTTGCTGTACAATCGCGTAGCTATCGTAGGTTTTGAGGGTGTCACCAGGATGGATATTGCCCGCCAGTACTTGTTGGTGTTTGAGGTTAAAAAACGGGTGCTCAGGAGTGGCATAAATAATTTCTTTGGCAAAGCCCAACTGAATCAGTTGACGGGTGGTACGTACAAAAGTCGTTTCTACGGGCTTAGCCGCTACTTCGCAGTTTTTGGGATTTTCGGCGTATACTTTTTGTCCAGCGGCAACTTTCTCAATGGGGCTAAAGGTTTTTTGAGCGGTGAAGATAGGTGTACCTGCTATAAAACAAGTTCCATCTTTCAAACAAACCCCAACCTCTCCATCTTTGTTTTTAGCCACGTATAACTCTACCTCTCCTTCTACGGATATTTTACCCACCCCATCTTTAGGTGTTGCATCCGCAGTCACCCATCTTTTTACCTTGATTTTCCCTTTTTCTAAGGTAGCAATGACTATCTTACTCGAACTGGAAGCCTTGGTTACTACGATGTCATACACTCCTATGACCTTTTCCACTAGGGATGTTTTAGCCTGAATACTCAATTGGTTCAGTTTTACATTAAAGTCTTTCACCGCTTGTTTCGTTCTCTTCAACCTCATTAATAACTTTCCAGTTAAGTTTGATGAACTCATGTTTTTAATCACAGTAGTCATTCCTTTGCCTATGCCTATAATGGCCAACAAGTTATAACCAGCCGTATAGCTTACCTTGTATTGATTGCAAGTACTATTCGTAAACTCCTTTTTGACTGCGTCCCACACCCCTTGTTGAACCAGTTGTTCCATGGATGACCATATTGCATCGGCCTTTTTAGGGCTAGAATAGAAACTTGCGAATAAATTTACTTGCTGGACTTTGTCCACACCTTCATCTATCAAAGCATTGTATACTCCAGCCAAAAAAGCAAAGATCATCTGGTACTTTTCTCGCTGTTGTTGATCCTCTATCAACTCAAACATAGTTTTGACAAACGCACTGTAGGTGCCTTTACAAGCACAAGCATCACCGGAGGTGCCACAACTAGGATTCCAAAGGGTTTCTGGTGCTTTACCTTTAGCAATCAAATCAGATAGTTCCTTGGAAATTCCTGCCAAACAGCTCATTACACCTTGTTGTATGGTTCCCAAAACCCCGGTGACATAACCTGCCCAAGCTCCCCAGGCAATATCAGTTTTAAAAAAGGCTACATATTGATCATAGTTATCTCTGGTGGATAGCGGAAAGGCTTTACCCATTTTTTCAGCATCATTCATTGCTATGCTAAAGATCCTGCTATTTTCGGTCGTGTAAAACTTGTAGCGTTCTACTAAATCTTGAATACTGTACTCATAGTTAGGATTTTGCCCTGTATGGTCAATGGCATAAATATTATAGTTTTTAGGAATTCTATGTACTGTTATTTCTCCTACGATTTTATCCTCTTGCCAAGGATTATAACTGGCCAAAACCTTGTATGGGGTGTTTTTCTTAAGGTAAGCATTACGGGCTTCAAAGGTAGCCGGATAACTCTTTTTGAAAGTGGCGTAATCAATCTCCTGAAAGGTTTTAATGATGTCACTAGAGCTTGTTGTATGAAAATTCCCAGAAGCCTTTAACTTCTTCTCGAATCTAATCAAAGCTACCTGTTCGTTTTTTAGAAACTCGGTGATCTCGTTTGCGTATTTGATTAAAGTTTTCACTTTTTCTGGATCATCCTTTACCAGGTGATAACGATGTGCATATATTTCCGCGCCTTTGCCCGTTTTTAATCCATTGGCCAAAGCATCTTTAATGATTTTTTCCCCTTTACAATCCGAATTGTCGGCTTTTGCTTCGCTAATTTCAGGAATTGTATTGAGTACTGATCCTACCCCTCTTTGGCCAGTTCCAATCGCATAGCTTTTGGACAAGGTTAGCAGATATTGCGTTTTACAAGTATTCTCCAGGCCTAAGTCATCGTAGTCGTTGTTCGTTTTTCTGATTAGTGCAATGCCTCCTGGATTTGCTTTTTCCAGCTTAAACCATTTACCAGGTAAAAAGACCTCCTCACGTAAGGTGATTTTTGTACCTTCAAATGCACCTACGGTTTTATCATGCCAGCGATCAGGTGCAGAAAAACCATTCTTTTGCATGTACTTCTCTTTGATCATCTCAAAGTCTTTGAAAGGATAATATCCCCAAAAGAAGGTACCTGCTCGATGCGTACATTTGTATTTTTGTCCCCCTGGCTTAGTCATCACTGCTTTGTAGGCCACATTATTGACCATAAAAGCATATACGTATCCGTGACAATCGCTAAACCATACTTTTGAGAATTTACTGATATCAAAGGCTTTGCCCGAAGGAGTAAACCCATACTTAACGCCATTGGGTACTGGCCAATACGAATCTTGAGATTGATTAGACCAACCTGGTGGCAGCTTCACCTCTAGGGCAGTCACCTCTGCATCACTTGGATTATAATCTTTTAAAAATGCTTCGGCATACGTACTTAACCCACTGCTGCTGTTTTGGATAGAGGTAGTGTTATCTTGAGCGAGCACTCGCACAATCGAGTACAAAATTGATCTCAGATAGTCATTGCCAGTTTTGAGTTGGTTCCCCCGACTTACCATCTCGCTCAAATCTTCTTGGGCAATGTTCAGGGAATTATCAGTGCTCACGTAAGACACTCCCCCAAACCCTTTAAAGCCATCAGAACCTACTGTAATCACTTTTTGGTAATAAAATACCAGCAATATACTGTTGTTGTCAAAGTCAGTTTTGTTGTAAATTGCCTGGGCCAGTTCGCCTGCTTCCTGGCTCATTTTGTTGGGTAAGCCCGCTGTTTCCTCCTGATCGTTGATCACCAATGCAGGTCCGGCGTAGGTTACCACATACAATTTGCGGTTGTGTTTCTTGGCCAAATGTTTCAGCACATCAGAAACCTCGGTTTGATAATTGGTCTCAAGAAGCATCTGGGCCTCATCTTTTAAAAAACCTCCTCCTCCACTTACTTTTGCTTGGGCTATATGTTGGTTCAAATCTTTGACGATGCGTTCAATAGCCCGTTGCTTCAATGAGTCGTTCACTACTTTGACCGCCATTGACTTTTGAGCAATGAAAAGTATCATGAATGTGCTCAAAAACAGCGCTTTCAATGCTTTTATAAGATAAAGTTTCATGTCAATTGTATTATGAGTGAAGAATATTTTATTTCTCGTTTTTTTCAATGAATTCCTGCACAATTTCATCTAAGATTTTATTCACCTCAGTTTTAATAATGTGCTTGAGTTGATCAGTATTATCCGCCACCAAAGCATCCAGCAATTTGTCCTTGCTGCCATTTAATTTATTTTTGGCCTTTTTGAGTAAATCCTGAAACTTGGAAGGGTCCTGTAAGTAGCGTAATATCTGATCGACTTTGAGTTTCTCCCATTGTATGGCCTTTAGCTTGGATTTGATTTTGTTTATTTTCTCCGCTAGTTTTTTGGCTTTGGCAGATTTGTTAATCTCTGCATTTGTTTTGCCCACTTCTACTTTGTCATCTAAGGGCACTACTACACTTACCACTTTTATTTGCGATTTAGCATCCTTTTTACCATTGTTAATACTGTAATTCCTGTCCTCATTTACCACCTCTTTTCTCAACTTATTGTACTGTGCTACATCCGCTTTAGTCACCAAACTCTCCTTCACTTCTTTTGATTTATTCTTAATTTCTTCTAAGGATTCTTTTACCAAATCCTTCATATTATCAAATAGCTTTTTCAATGCCTCCTTTATTTGTTCGGCAGATTCTCCAATCTTCTCCGCCAACTCAATCGCCTTATCAGCCAGCTTGAGTGCATCACCCCAGCGACCATCCGCAATGGCTTCGTCGGCTTCTTCTTTGAGTTTTTTGATTT
>DMXI01000513.1 GCA_003483885.1 Microscillaceae bacterium | reverse complement strand
CTCAAAGTGGTATGATCCTCGATCCCATCACTCTTACGGCGGATGCTTCGCTTGAGGAAGCCCACCGCATTATGAGTGAGTTTAAGATTGGAGGAATTCCGATCGTAGATGAGTCAATGAGCCTGATTGGTATTATTACCAACCGCGATTTGCGTTTCCAAAAGGATTTGTCTATCAAAGTAGGTAACATCATGACCAGAGAAAACCTGGTAACTGCCAACGAAGGGGTAGATTTGCAAAAAGCAGAAGACATTCTACAAGAATTTAAGATTGAAAAATTGCCGATTGTAACCAATCAAGGCAAATTAGTAGGGTTAATCACCTACAAAGATATATTGAAGAAAAAGGATCGTCCTAATGCTTGTAAAGATCAATACGATCGTTTGCGAGTAGGTGCAGCCGTAGGGATTACCCCCGATGTAATGGACCGAATTGAGGCGTTGCGCAAGGCGGGAGTGGACGTAATCAGTATCGACACTGCCCACGGACATTCAGCTGGAGTAATCAAGGCCCTGAAAGAAATCAAGACTAAATTTTCGGATTTAGATGTAATTGCTGGAAATGTTGCTACTGCTGAAGGAGCCAAAGCCCTGGCCGATGCTGGAGCCGATAGTATCAAAGTTGGAATTGGACCTGGTAGTATTTGTACTACTCGTGTTATTGCCGGAGTAGGAATGCCTCAATTTTCCGCAGTGTATGAGTCAGCCAAAGCAGTGAAGTCTATGGGAGTACCCATCATTGCCGATGGTGGTATTCGTTTTTCAGGTGACATAGCCAAAGCCATTGCTGCTGGTGGCAGCAGTGTAATGGTGGGGTCACTATTGGCAGGTACCGAAGAGGCTCCTGGCGAATTAGTGATTTACCAAGGACGAAAATTTAAGACTTATCGTGGAATGGGTTCATTGGAAGCTATGGAAGAAGGTTCTAAAGATCGATATTTCCAGGATGCCGAAGATGACGTGAAAAAATTAGTACCAGAAGGTATTTTGGGCCGAGTGCCTTACAAAGGCAAAGTAGGCGAGGTGTTGTATCAGTTGGTAGGAGGACTCAAAGCTGGTATGGGATATTGTGGAGCAGGAAGCATAGATGTCTTGCAGGAGGCCAAGTTTGTAAAAATTACAGCCGCTGGAGTAAGAGAAAGCCACCCACACGATATTCAAATTACACGTGAAGCGCCTAACTACAGCGCTCGCTCTTAAAAAGAATATAGTAAAGACTAGTTAAATGAAACATTTGGCAGATAATGCTATCTGTCAAATGTTTTCCAAATAGAATATATGCTCTCGTTAAAAAATGTAATAGGAATATTCATTTATGTAAATATTGCGGGTTGGCTGCTGATGCTGGCACTGTATCTTTTGTCATCGGCTGGATTGACAGAGATTCACTTAGCAGATAGTGGCGCAACCGATTTTTACTTAAGGGGTTTATTGCTCAACCTATTCATTCTCAGCGTATTTTTCTATTACAATTCCCGCATTGAAAAACTCAAAAACACCACATTTATTGAGCTTCTCACGAGCTTGTTTATCACAGGGTTAGTCACCAATACCTTAGCGCTTGTGATTTATGGAGCAATGGCCCTGAGTACCAACTATTTAGAAGCACACCATCAAGAGCGTTGGCTCAACTTACTCTACCACATCAATATTGGGTTATTGATTATATTTCTTACCAAAGCCTTTTTTTACTGGAAACGGCTAATAATGCATCAAAAAACCCAAAATTTGCAGCGTTGGTGGACTGTGTTTGAGTATGCATTGCTGATTAGCTTGTTGTTTAACTTTTTTGAATTTTCTTTTGAAGATGCTCCCTTTATATTGATGCTGGGTGCGTTGGAATTGTTGGCACTTAAGTCTTTCAATTTTAAATGGGTGGTATACCTCAATGCCAAAGAGAAATGGCAGAGTATTTTGTTGTTGTCTTTTATTACTTTGTTTGCGATTTTCTTTTTCCAAACGGTGATTAACTACGGAGAACACAACTATCTCAAAACCCACCTCAAGCACAGTGTTTATGTCATCGCTATTTTCTCTTTTGTAATTCTCTACACCATTATTTCTATGTTGGTGATGGTGTTCAACTTGCCGACTACTTCGGTATTTGAGAAAAAACTAGAGGAAATTATCAGCTTTCAGAAACTGTCACAATCATTGCAGGCCGGTGACCAGGAAGCCCAAGTATACGGTATTTTGTTAGACAGTGCGGTGAGCACTGCTTCGGCCGATGCGGCTTGGTTAGAAATTACCGATGAAGAAGGGACGCAAGTTGCGTTTTTGCACAAAGGCGTAGAAAAAGAAGAAATTGCTAAGCTCAAAAGAGTAATTAAGCGCCACAATACTCGTCGGATTATTGATGCCACTTTTGCCCGTAACCAAGAGCATGATCCCTTGATGGATGAACTGACTGAGCACGGGTTTAAGTCTATGCTTTCGCAAAAGCTGGTAGCCCATGACCATCAATTGGGAAATTTGACCCTGCTCAAAAAAGTAAAAGATGGCTTTGATGATGACAAAAAAGTGTTGATTAAGACTTTTGTGCGTCAGGCCAGTATATCTATTGAAAATTATCGTTTATTGGCCCGAACCATTGAAGCCGAACGTTACAAAGAAGAAATCAAGATTGCCCGTAATGTGCAGAAAAGCTTGTTGCCACTGCCTAAAAACCTAACAGTGAGCAAAAATCTGGAAATAGCGGCTTTTTCGGACTCGGCCCAAGAGGTAGGAGGTGACTATTACGACATTTACCCCATCGACAAAGACCGGGTAATGGTGATTGTAGGAGATGTGTCGGGTAAAGGAACTACGGCGGCTTTTAACATGGCACAAATGAAAGGCGTGTTTCATAGTTTGGCCCAGTTTGGCTTGCGCACCGAGCGGTTTTTATATTACGCCAACAATGCTTTGGCCAATTGTTTAGATCGAGCTTCGTTTATTACGGTAACGATTTTGTTGATTGATGACAGCGCTCAAAAAATTGAATTTGCCCGTGCAGGACACTGCCCTACACTGTTTTATCATCACAAAGACGAAGAGGTAAAGTACTACCAAGGCAAAGGTATGGGACTAGGGATTTTGCGTAATAAGATGTTTTCGGACCATATAGAAATGCAAACCTTGCACTACGAAGAGGGAGATATGTTGTTACTATATACCGATGGTATCATAGAGGCCATGAACAAAGAAAAAGAAGAATATGGCTATGAGCGTTTGCAAGATTTGATCTTAAGCAATGCCCACTTGTCGCCTGCCGAAATTAATGATAAAATCATCACCGATTTGAATCACTTTAGCCGAGGTATGCCTGTGCACGACGACCACACTGCTTTGATGATTAAGTTTAAGCACAAAGAAAAAGAAGCAGACGACGACACATCTGCTTCAGAGTAGCTCCCCAATATTTAACGAACCAGTATTTCCTGGTTTTCTTGAGTTTCGTTGACCGTTGTCACTTTGTGTGCGTGGTCTTTCGAAACATTTTGCGGATAAGCCAGAATTTCGTGATTGGATCCTCGCCAAAACTCTTTACTTACTCTTGCGTTCGGTTGTACTTCTATAATAGTTTCTGATTGGCTCTTGAGGTCTTTACAAATGACATAGGTGGTTTGAGATTCGTGACTACTCTTAAAAAATACCTCAAAATAATTGGCTGCATGGCGCGCTTTGGCTTCGTCTTCACGTTTTTGTTCATAAGCCTGGGTAGTAGCTTGTACTGCTTCATTACGACTGGCGCTTACATCATCAAACAAAGGTAATAGTTCTTGATACTTCGTACTTCCAGCACTCCCGTCAAATACTAGATTTCCTTCATTGATCCAGGTAGTATCGCCATTGGCAATTACGCCAATTTTGATCGTAAGTGAGGTTTGAGTGGCTGGCAGATCACATAAAGCCTGGATAAACACCCCCGTAAAGCTACCATTGGGATTAGTCTCTTTAGGATTGGCCAATAACCATAAGTTGGTAGCTCCACCCAAAGCCTCCATTTGAAAGGTGTGGGAAGCCAATTCATTGCCTTCAGACTCAAGCACCAAACAAAAAGATATTTGTGTCAGGTCAAGACCGTTTTCATCTACATAGCTGGCGGCAGCACTGGCCAATTCAATCGTAGTTCCATCAGTAAAAGTAGCCCCTCCTGGAGAAAAGTCAGGAGCGCCCTCAGGTTTCCATAAAATAAAGTTCAATGGTTTTGCCATCTGTTAGTGAGATTAATTGTTTACAAGTTCTTTGTAGTTTGGTATAGGTGAGGTGAAAAAAGTTAGCAGGGTGCTTAAAAAAATGATTAGAAACCAGCCTGAAAGCCTCCAAAGTACACTTATTTGAACCGTTGTAGGTGTTAAAGTGAAGCGCCACTTTCAACTTTTGCCTTTAGGACAGCTTTTGTTGGTGATGCTGCGCTCAAACATCAATGAAGACGAAAACCCACTTTGTGCTTGGAATGGAAACAGAGCGTAATACTGGATATAAAAGGCTTATGAAGATTAATAGGAAATAAAAATTAGAAAAAATATGACTGATACTGAGTTAGTTATGAAAAAGTTTCAAAAAAATGAAAAAAAGTTGAAAAAAAACGTCCGTCGAGGGTAGACTACTTTGGTATATATAAGTGAATGTTTCAATGAAGCACTATAACATCAAACTTGACAATATTTTCCAATATATAAGTTGCAGGTAAAATGCACGGAAAATCAAGCGATCAATCATCAGGAGAATACAGTGATTAGTTTTAACAACCATTATTCAAATAGTGGATCAAACCGCAGGAAAATAAGACGATCGGGAGAATAAGTGATGAAACATCGGAAATAGATCAAACTTATAGATTTGGATAAGTGAACGAAACTTGAAAAAAGAAACCATAAGTAGGGATCAAACCCCAGGAAAATCAAGTGATTATAGCAATAAGATCAAACGCAATACACAGAAAATCAGGTAAATAGTACTCAATAAGTGAACGAAACTTGAGGAAAATAAGTGATGCTAAAATAGATAACAGGGAGATGGGTGATCAACAACACAGTGATTGAACACTATATAAGATAATAAGGAAAAAAGGGATCAGAAACAGGAGAGTGGGTAATCAAACAATAAGCCCCAAGATATACTAAGGGGAGCGAAGATAAGTCATCATACCAGGAAATTGGGTGATCAGTTAAGAAAGTAAAAGAGAAAAATAAGTGGTCTAAACTTATTTTCTACCCAAGAAAATCTGTTGTATAAAAAATATTAAAAAAGCCGCAGTTCAAAAGAATTGCGGCTTTTTTATGTTCGATTGTTTTTACCCCCACCTTGTTCATATTGAAGCCTATAATTCATTTACCTTTTGACATATATGAAGCTTATTTATAACTCTGGGCTATAAAAGGAGTGTGTGGTATATGACATATTTTTGCTCTAAAATTTGTGGTTAATATTAAATTAAGCAAGATATAATATTGCTTTTTTGATGTAATGTAAAATAAAAGTTATTTTAGCCTGATCGGCAAAAATGCAATTGGCAATGCTGGGTAAGTAGGCTTGCATTGATAAACTCCTACACATTTTTGGTTTTGGAGACACAAGTCTACAGTGGTGTTTGCACTACCAACTTTAGTCTCTGTACTTATACAAAATGCCATATCTGCTGCTTTCCCGAAAATTATTCAATCAAAAATAATCTAACTGACCCTTTTTAACTGGAATAGGTTTTTTAACGGGGTAATTATACAAGAAAAATCTTATGGACAACTCTGGCAGGAGCTCTATTGGATATAATAATACAGCTTTGGTAAATGCTTCAATAATTAAGTTATGAAAACACTGATAAAATCCTATGTATTAATTTTAGTGCTGGTGTTGATGAGTTGTGACAAAAACACACACCAACCTACGGAGCAACCCCCTTCTTTGTATTCCTTACCTATGACTCGCCCACTCAATCTTCACCCTGGGTATGTGCGACAGGCGATTACCCAAGATAGTATTTTGCCATTAGTCAATGCAATACAAGATACGGTGAAGACTGGGCAAGCACACCCTTTGCAAGGTATCGTACAGCCCAAGGAAGTGTTTGAAGGAACTCCTCTCCCCTATAGTGTCAGCTCTAGTGTGATCCAAAAAACGAAAACTGTTAAGGCAGGCACACCTACTATTTTAACAAAAAAAACAATTGCTACAGCGCCTAAAGTCAAAGAAAAATATGTTTTAACCAGTGTCAAACAGGATACACTCCCTACTGGAGTTCCTTTTTTACTTCATGGTAAAAAGCAGTTGCTCACCCACGCGCCTAAAGTACATGTAACTCCTCCTACTACTCAGAAACAAACCCAATATGATATTCAAATCTGGGATACCCAAAATGGCTTGATCTCTAATACAATTTATACGATGTGTCGTAGTCAGCGTGGTGGGTTATGGCTGGGCACCTACAAAGGCATTAGTTATTTCGATGGTGCTACCTTTACCCATTATTCTACCAAAGAGGGCTTGCCAGATGAAAATATTCGGGGGCTTTGCGAAGATAAGCAAGGCAACCTTTGGATTGGTTTTTCGGGAACAGGAGTCGGTAAGTTTGATGGGGATTCTTTAACCCTTTTTAATGACAATATCCCAGGTTCAGGTAATTGGTCGCTCCTGGAAGATCAACAAGGAAATATTTGGTGGGGATCGGGGCAAGGCGTGAGCAAGTTTGATGGGGAAAAACTTACCCAGTATACGACCAACGAAGGACTATCGGCCAATCATATCAGTCATATGGCAGCCGACAAACAGGGGAATATTTGGATTGGCACTAATAGGGCTGGGCTTTGCAAATTTGATGGCGATCGTATCATTCATTATGGGCAAAACTACGGATTACCCGAGGTAGAAGTAGCGGCCTTGTTGGCAGATGCACAGGGGAATATCTGGATTAGCTATAGCAATGTAGGGTTGGTTAAATTTGATGGGCAGGATTTTATGCAGTACCCTCAAAATCAAGGGTTTCCTGGTAAATATACCCTGTCGCTGGAGCAAGATCTAGAGGGTAACTTATGGTTGGGCAACCAACAAGGACTGATTCAGTTTGATGGTAAATACTTTCATCAATTTACTAAAGAGGCTGGCCTGAAAGGAAGCACAGTATTAGACATAACCAAAGATAACTTGGGTAACTTGTGGCTGGCTACTTATGAAAATGGTTTAATGAAAGGGAATTTTCAGGCTTTTGAGTACTTACATTTAGAAGATTTTACCGCTTTTACGGCAATAGACCAAGACAAAGACGGAAATCTTTGGATAGGAGTGGAGTCGAAGGGGTGGCTTAAGTTTGATGGTAAACAGTATACGTTGTTTGAAAGCAAAGATTTGTTTGCTGACCATTTAGTGGCCTCTATCAAGTACGACCGTCAGGGTAATCTTTGGATAGGGACTAGCCGAGGGTTGATTAAATATGCGGAAGGAAAATTTTTCCGCTATTTGCAGGGTATCCCAATTATTGCCTTGCTGGAAGATAAAAAAGGGGATTTGTGGATTGGTTCTTATACCAGGGGATTGTTTAGGCGTACTTCTGAGCAATTGATCAGGTATAAACAAGGATTATTTATCAATGGGATAGCCGAGCTTACGGAAGATACTCAAGGGAATATTTGGGTGGGAACCGATATCGGCTTTAGCAAATGCAGTGGTAATGAGGTGATGCATTACACTGCCAAAGAAGGAATCTTAGGTAGAACAGTAATGTCTATACTTGAAGATCATCAAAATCAATTTTGGCTTGGCACCTATCGTCAGGGGTTAATGCATTTTGATGGTCGTCAGTTCACTTATTATACTACCAAAGAAGGACTTTCCAGTAATTATATTCAATCTGTGGCTGAAGATGCACAAGGCAACATTTGGGTCGCTACTGATAAAGGTCTGGATTGTATTCATCGGGCAGCAGTTGCGTCATCATCTGCCTCTGAGCAACCTAAACACCTTCCCATCATTGCCCATCATCAAATGTTTCGTGGGCATTTGTCCGAATTTCGACTCAACAGTGTGGCGATTACCCGTGATCATCGTTTGTGGTGGGGCAACGACAAGTATTTGGTTACCTTAAATCCGCAAGACTTGTTAAAATCTCCTAGACGTGCCGAAGTAAAGCTAAACCAAGTAGATTTGATGGGGCAGCCAGTGAGCTATCGACAATTGAGTGATAGTGCAAAGCAAGAAACGTGTTTCGACAGCCTTGCTCGATTTGCTGATATCCCTTGGGGGCTTTCTCTGCCTTATGCTAGTGGTCACATTACTTTTCATTTCCACAGTACCAGCCCAAGCACTACCCATCAGGCGTTGTTTAGCTATCGAGTCAAAGAGCTGAATAACCAATGGAGTAAGCCTACGCCTAAAGCCAGCCTTACCTATCGTAACTTACCAGTGGGTACTTTTACTTTGCAATTAAAAACTTATGATCACTATCAGCAATGGAGCAAAACCTATGAATATATATTTACGATCCGTGCTCCCTGGTGGCAAGCTTGGTGGTTTCGCCTCATTTTATTGCTTTTAGGAGTTTTGTTGCTCTGGAGTTTGCATCAATGGCGGGTATTGTACCTTCGGCGCAAAAAACGCCAGTTAGAGCAAGCGGTAGCTATCAAAACAACGGGACTTATTGCGGCCAATCGCCAATTGAGTACAGTGAATGAAAAGCTTCGCCAAAGCAAAAACGAAGTGATTGTGTTGAAAAATAAAGAACAAGACTTGCTCAGACAAGCCATGGAAGAGAAGGAGCGGCGATTTTTGACAGCAGTACAGTTGTTTGATGAAAAGTACCAAAAGTTGTCAGGCATAGAGCAAGACTTATGTACCGCTATTCGTCAAAATAATTCAGAGAAACTATCAGGAGTTCAGGATAAATTACGCCACTTTGTCAAAACCATTCATAACCTCGATATATTGACGAATAGCATTGAATCCAAATATCCTCAGTTGTTAGCCGAAATTACCACTCGTTTTCCTCACTTATCCAAAAACGAAGTTAAACATTGTCTATTAATCAAATTGGGTTGTTCGGCCAAAGAAGCTGCCCAACTACTGGAAGTATCGGTGCATGCCGTGAATACTGCCCGGAAAAGGCTTAAGAAAAAGCTCAAACTTGAGGCTTCTATCTCCTTGGCTGAGGCCTTGAAATAACCTCCAGTGATGCCTTGATTTGTTTCGTTTTACTAAGATTTATTGACAAACAATTCGCAGTACTTGTTTAGGTTTTCTGCAAACCCCATTCATTTTGTGTGATTTACTAAGCAATCGATGCCTAGTGAAATTACCTATTGATATCAGTTATTTTACCTTTTTTAGATTTGAATTGCCTGTAATTCAAGGGCTTAATTTAGCACTGTTTACTTTTTGTGTAAGAGTAAAAATCCTTGTTTTGTGCTTGTTTCCCTAAAGTATACATCCCATGTATCAATAATGTACCATTGCTTCTCTGTCATTCTTTTGGATAAGACGATATGTTTGCAGCCGTGTTCAACACCAGAGCTTGCTAAAGAATAGTGTACCTTAACCCTTAACTTAATTGAATCATGTATAGTAAATTTATAAAATGGACTACCCTGTTATTTGTATGGGGGGTATGCCTTGTATCAGTGACTTATGCTCAAGGTAATTTTAACAAAACCCGTACTGGTGAAGCTACTTTTTATGGAGGAGTAGCAGGAAGTGCTGGAGGGAATTGTGGCTTGCCAG
>DMXI01000322.1 GCA_003483885.1 Microscillaceae bacterium | reverse complement strand
TAAATGTGAATAACAACGCCACGAGTCCAATTGCAGGGATGGCAAAGATTATGTATTCGGGTTTCATTGAAAATCTTTTTTATTTATTCGATGTTACTATATAAACAGCATTGAAGGCGCAAAGATAGAATAGTAATTCAAAAAATGGCATTCCCACATACTAAAATTCTGTTTTTTTCGTGGTTAATAGATTGTTTAAGCGGTTTTTTTTAATTATCTTATCTTGGTTTTGTAAAACCCAATTAGTCACTTGAATTACCTCAAAAATTTTCACGCACGCGTATTCCCAATCATTTATTTTCCGTTTTCTTGCATTTGCTTTGTTCTAAGTTTTGTTAGATAAGTACAAGTTTTTAGCTTTTTGTAAAATCACTTTCTGAGAAAGATCAAGAACCACAAGTTTTCTTCAATTATGCTTACTTGGTCGTTTTTAGGAGTATGTTCATCGAATAATTGTGACCGTTCGGGGTAAATCGCCGTTTGCCAAATTGAACTGATTCACACAATGAATCGCTTGTGAATAGCTGAATTCTACAATTTATAGATACACAGGTAAAGTTATTGACAAAGCTTGATTGTACAGTTTCAAGAGATTTTTTTTGTAAATTAACACAAGACAATTTGGTTAAATTTTTTACCTAAACTTTCAAAAAAATGATAAACAAGAAAACTTCAATTATTTTGGTTTTGCTCATTGCTTTTTTTGCAGGAGAAGCAATGGCTCAACGTGGCCGAAAGGGACGAATGAAAAATAAGTCTCCGGAGGAGAGAGCAGAAATCAAGACTCAGCGTATGGTAAAGCCACTTCAATTAACGGCCGACCAAACTACAAAAATTAAGGAAGTTCATTTAACAGCTGAAAATGCATTGGCCACTGTAAGAGCGGACAAAAAAGCTGGAAAAATGACCAAGGAGGAAGCAAAAGCCAAGCGCAAAGAAATTAACAAAACGCGTCGCCAAGGGCTTAAAACCAACTTGACTGATGAGCAGAAGAAAAAATATAGAAAGTGGAAGAAGAACAGAAAGAAACGAAGAAAAGCGCGTCGTGGAAAAGGCAAAAAGAAAGACAAGGACAATACAGAAACTGATGACGATGACGACGATATAGACGATGACGGAAAATAATTAACTCAAAATCTTTATTGATAAATTATAATTAGGCTGCCTTGTGGTGACAAGGCAGCTTTTTTATTGATTTCGTATTATTTTTTATCTATTGATTAAACCTTGTCCAAGAAGATTTGTCTACCTGGAATACATTAATCACTAAAAGTTAAATCTCATGACTAAAAAGTCTTTTATTACCCTGCTAATGTTACTTACCCTGATTGCTGGAAATGCTTTAGCACAAAAACGTAGTAGATTGAAAGGTAAAAACGCTGAACAACGCGCTGAAATTAAAACCAAGCGTATGGTTACCGTCCTTCAATTAACTGCGGATCAGCAACCAAAAATTAAAGAAATTCATTTGACTGCTGAGAATGCCTTGGCAACGGTAAGAGCGGATAAAAAAGCGGGAAAAATCACAAAGGAAGAGGCAAAAGCCAAGAGTAAGGAGATTAATAAAACTCGTAAGCAAGGAATCAAGTCTAATTTGACTGCTGAACAAAAAAAGAAGTACAGACAGTGGAGAAAAAAGAAAAAAAGTCATCGTGGTAAAGGTAAAGATGGGGATGACACAGATACCGATGATGATGGAAAGTAATCAATAAATTTGTACTAACCACTCAAATAAAAAAGCTGTCTTGTCATCACAAGACAGCTTTTTTATGGAATCGTATCATTTTTTTAATCTAAAAATAAAGTTTATTTAAGGAGGTTTCCATACCTTGGAGATACTAATCTATTAATCACTTAAAATTAAATATCATGACTAAAAAGTCTTTTATTACACTGCTAATGTTGCTTACCATCATTGCTGGAAATGCTTTGGCACAGCGTGGTAGGGGGAAACTAAAGAATAAAAACGCTGAACAACGTGCGGAAATTAAAACCAAGCGTTTGATGAAGCCTTTGACGCTGAGCGAAGATCAGGCAACTAAAATTAAAGCAGTGCATTTGACTGCCGAAAATCAATTGGCAAGCATTCGTTCTGAGCGATCAGTAGGAAGTTTGACAAAAAAGGAAGTAGAAAGCAAACGTTTGGCGGTGAACAAAACACGCCACCAAGGCATTCGAGCGGTTTTGAATACACAACAAAAGTATAAATATCGCAGATGGAGAATTAGACGAATGTCGCCTAAAAAAAGAGCACGTATCAAAACCCGACGTTTGGTAAAGCCATTAAGCTTAACAGCAGCACAACGCCCTAAAGTGAAAGTGGTGCATTTGAAAGCAGAAAGGCAATTACAAAAAGTACGCAAAGAGCGAAGAGGAGGGCAATTGACCAAAGAGACTGCCAAACCTAAACGGGTAGCGATTCGCAAGGCACGTCGTCAAGGGTTAAGAGCCATTTTTAACGCTGATCAAAAAGCTAAATACAAGGCTTGGAGAAAGCAGAGAGCGGCGAAGCGTAAAGCAGGAGAAGATGTGGACGATGATATTACAGATGAGGATCTGGATAATGATGCTACTGGTGAAGACGATGCCGATGATACAGATGAGGAGTAAAGAGTTGAAGTAGTTGAATAAAAAATCCCTGATTTAAATCATTTAAATCAGGGATTTTTTGTGTTCAAAAGAATATGGTAGTTTTATAAACTAGGGCAAGGTAATCCTCCACTTTTTTTACGTTTTACCCCCCATTTTTCGTCGTTTACAAAATTAATTCTAAGTGATATTTCGTGTACACCAGAGGTAGCTCCATTAGTAAGCTTTGATATCGTAAAATCGTAACTGTATCCAATAGAGAAGTTTTTCAGGCGAACCCCAGCCATCGCGATGAGTGCTTCATTATTTGAAACCAATTGGTCTATTCTTTTGATAGGCAATCCGCGATAAAAAGCACCTACAGTAAAAGGTGAGTAGGTCCAATATAATCCAACATCTAATTGATCAAACCCTCCCTGATGTTTGTAGAGAAAGGTGGGGCTGATGCTCATTTCTTTATACCCTGGGCGGTATTTATCTCTCCAGTCTGCTGATTCTCCAATCGGGATTTTTACCCCTGCTTGCAATGTATAACGGATAGGTAGTCTTGATTCACCATTGACATCAGGTAAAAAACTCTGGTTGGGACGAGTAAGATTATGGGCCGAAAAACCTACCCACATATATTCATCATACAATAATGCTCCTGCGGCTACATTGGCATAATTCACCCCATTTACCTCAGCGGCAGGGTCAATACTTGCGCCATTTACCAGGCCATTATCATTGTCGAACTGATCACCAAAAGAAAGTCCTGAAAGGTTACTTCTCAATACATAAGAGCCTTGTAAACCCATACGAAGCATACGAGGCATTTCTATGCCAAACAACCACCATTCTCCCAAGTCCATTTCATAGGCATATTGCAGACCAATATCCTGTGTAGTAGCACCTCCATTACTAATTTGATCATAGGTATAGATAAGCCCTATACTACTGTTGAAGTTTTCAAAGTAATGATCAAAAGAACCAGAGTAAGTATTGAAAGCGGATTCTAAACCACTCCATTGGCGGCGGTAATTGAGCACCAGGCGTGGGGTATGGTCTGAGCCTGCAAATGCCGGGTTGATGTAAAGAGGGGCTGCATAGAATTGTGAAAATTGTACATCTTGCGCTTTTGCCTCACCTAGTGCAAGAAATACCATGATTAATATTGTACACCTTTTTAACATAAGAATTGGTTATTTTTTGATTATCTAACTGATATTCTGCATTTTCTAATGATACTTACATATAAGGGTTAAACTGAACCTTTGGAGTGCTCGGTTTTCATTACTTGTTTTGCTGTTTTTTCACCCAGTGGCAAACATAAAACAATTTAATAATGAAATGGGATTGAGCTAATAAATAAACGCTATTTCTTTGAAGTTATAAGTTTGAACTCCTTGAGCACTTTCTATTTCCAGACGTCCAAACTGATCTAAACCTACAATTTTACCTTCAAATAAAACGTCAGTTTTGAAGGTATATTTCTCTTGCCACCTAAATAAATGTTGGAGATACTCATTTCTCAAAGCCTCGATCTGATTTTGGCGAAGTCTTAAATAAGTTTCTTCCAGGTTTTTCAATAGTTTTGGTAGTAGCTCTTCCAAATTGTAATGAATGCCTGTAAGTAACTTTAGTGAAGACGCTCGAGGAGCTGTTTTGAAATGTTGCTGATTAATGTTCAATCCCATACCTATTATAGTATGATCGATCTGACTTCCTTTAAGGACGTTTTCAATGAGAATACCCCCTAATTTATAGTTTTCACAGAGGATATCATTAGGCCATTTTATTTTAAGTTGGTCTCCTAAATATTCATGTAAAAAAT
>DMXI01000632.1 GCA_003483885.1 Microscillaceae bacterium | reverse complement strand
AAAAATGAAGGGCTGTTGGAGTCGTAAGCACTTGATTTTTAAACGTATACTTTACTGATTAGGGAGTATAAATTCAGAAAATTAAGAGTAATTATAAATCGTTAAGTTGACGCCAATGCGACGAGTCGGGGTGAGCGAGCAATATTAGGAGGCCTCCAGCCGTAAATTTGTACAGATTAAAGATATGGATTGGAATAAAAGCAGGAGAGTGTAAAAAAAAGAGGGTTTAAAAAGATAAAAAAATTGGAGGAAGCCCTTTAATTGTAAAGTGCCTACCCCCAACGTTTTTGGACTATGCTTATGCAAAGTTAAGAGTTTATGCTAATTATAAAAATACATTGCTAAAAAAATTAGCAATTAATTTTAAACATTATCACAACTCATTTTTTACTCCTGTGGTTCAAGCAGTCATCGGCCGTGAGGACACAACCGACTTATGAATTCAGTCGTGATAATGTTTTTTATACAGACATAAACCCATAAAAAAACGCCACGAGAAATAGATTCTCGTGACGTAATAGTTTGTAAACCCCGGTTTATCGGGGCAAACTAGCCAGCAATAAACTAGTCAATCTTTAAAGGTGTATAATCTTTAAACATTTTAGGCTTGGTATTTTCTACCGCTGTGCGGAACTCTTTCCAATCTTTCTCAAAGAATGCATTGATTTTAGTTACAGCTTCTTTCATTGCTTTTTCGCCCAACTTCATCGCATTTTTTTGATTGCTATTCATAGAACCTTTGGCGCCTCTCATATACCCCATGGCAGTTCTCATTTGAGCCCCTACCAATTTTGGGTTACGGTTGATTCCTTTTTGCTTGCGCTTGCCCAGAATCATTACCATTAGTTTATTCATCTTTTTGCCTACGGTTTTTCCTTTCTTACGAGCCGCTTTTACTGCATCGCCTTTTTGGCCTTTCATTTGGGCCATGGCCATTTTCATGGTCTTCTGAGCCTCTTTCAAACGATTTACCGCTTTGGTCAACACCTTCACCTTTTTCATCATGTTATCAGCCATTGCTGAGCGCTCTTTCATAGCACTTACCGGATCTTTAACACGAGGATCAGCAATTACTTTTACCATAGCCGAATCCTTGGTACCCATGTAACTCAAACGTACTTTGTAGGTTCCAGGGATTACCGACATCCCACCTGGCTCTTGGTTACGGAAGCGTGCAGGAAGACTTCGATAAGAAGGAAAACGAACTCCTTTACGATCCATTCGCCAGTACATGCGGTTCAAACCATCATTTTTAGGAGTTACCTTCAAAGTACGAATCAAAGCGCCACTGGCATCAAAAATTTCTACTTTCACCTTCTTAGAAGGCTTCTTCTTTGGCTTGTCTTCTTTTACTGACTGCACGCCACTACGTCCTTTAGATTTAGTACTGGCTACCGCTTTGTTTCCAGCTTTTGCACCTTTGGCAGGTTTTTTAGCCCAGTAAGTAATCATTGCTCCTGAGCGACGGTTTTCACCCGCATACTCGCCTTGAGCAAGGAAACGCCCTCCAGCTCCTTGTTGATAGTTAGCCATTACTGCGGTAGGAGGTGTAAATATTTTCACCTTACTAGCCATTACTTTGTTAGCGCCCTCTTTGGCCATTGCTCGTAGCGGACGAATATCATCTAATACATATGCTGCCCGGCCAAAAGTACCAATCACTAAGTCATGTTCTCGGGGGTGAATCACCATATCCATGGTAGAAACTGTCGGATATCCGTTGGTCCATTTTGTCCAGTTGGCACCCGCATCGATACTTACATACAATCCAAATTCAGTACCTGCAAACATCAATTTTGGTTCTACAGGGTCTTGTACAAATGACAATACATATCCCCATACTTTGTCGCCTTCTACCAGGTTTTTCCAGGTTTTACCATAGTTGGTAGTATGCATCAAATAAGGCTTCCAATCATCACGACGATAGTTGTTAATTACCACTACTGCTTCGCCTTCATTGTATTTAGAAGCTCTGATCTGAGGAATCCAACTTCCTTTAGGTACTCCTTTTAAACGATCGGTTAAATCTTCCCAGGTCTTACCACCATCACGGGTTAGTTGTAGTTTCCCGTCATCGGTTCCAATCCACATCAACCCTTGTTTTTTAGGGCTTGGCTCAATGGCCAAAATAGAGTTGAAATTTTCAGCGCCAGTAATATCAGGGGTTAAACCTCCAGTTTTATTACTTTCTTTTTGTTTTTGCTGATCGTTAGTAGTCAAATCAGGTGAGATAATCGCCCAATCCTCTCCGCCATTGGTACTCTTATGCAAATATTGGCTACCAAAATATACTGTACCTTTCGTAAATGGATCCAGTGCAATACCCGCATTCCAGTTAAAACGCAAAGTTTTGCCCTCAGGGTGAATCGGGCGAAGCAACTCCTGGCTACCGCTTTTACGATCATATTTTACTACATAACCCTGCTGAGACATAGAAAGCCCCGTAGTGTTAGAAGTAATGGCTACATCAAATCCATCTCCAAAACTCAATTCTTGCCAGTAGCTATTGCGAATGCCTCCACGACGCCATACGTAAGCCGGGCCTCCCCAAGAACCATTGTCTTGCATACCACCATACACATGATAAGGCATGTTGTTATCTACATTGATATGATAATACTGAGCTACTGGAATGTTATTCATAAATCTCCAGTTTTTACCCATATCGCTGGTTAGGTACAATCCACCGTCATTCCCCAACATCATCATTTTGCTATTCTTAGGGTGAATCCACATCGCGTGGTTATCAGGGTGTACATTGTTGATATAACCTGCGATGGTTTTCCAGGTTTTACCACCATCTTCGCTGCGCGACATGTTAGACCATAAGCTATACAAACGATTTTCGTTTTGAGGATCTACATAGATATCCGCATAATAGAAAGGACGATTACCAAAAGGCCCTTTGGCATTAACATTTCTCCACTTCAAACCACCATCGGTTGATTTATAAATGCCGTTTTTCTTGGCCTCTACATAGGCATACAAAATATTAGGATTGCTGTGTGAGATGGTCAATCCCATTCGTCCTAAATGGCCCTTGGGCAAACCATCTTTAGAAGTGATTTTTTTCCAGGTTTTACCACCATCAAACGTCATATGCATCCCTGAACCTACTCCGCCAGACTTAAATTTGTAAGGCCAACGACGAAACTCCCACAACGCCACAATCAATTTATCAGGATTGCTAGGATCTACAATCATATCGGCTACACCAGTACGGCTATTTACCTTTAAGATATGCTTCCAGGTTTTACCTCCATCGGTAGTTTTATACACACCACGCTCTGGGTGGTCGCCCCAAGCCGAACCTTGGGCTCCTACGTATACTATGTCAGGATTGTCAGGGTGCAAAATAATACGGTGAATCGTACGGGTCTTTTCCAGTCCCATCAGTTGCCAGGTACGTCCACCATCTTGGCTACGAAATACCCCACCACCACTGGTTTGACTATTACGAGGGTTACCTTCTCCAGTACCTACCCAAATAATGTTTGGTGTTTTTTGATTCACGGCTACCGCACCAACCGAAGCCACTTTTTCTTTTTCAAAAATGGGTTTCCACGCTACGCCTCCACTTTCTGACTTCCACAAACCACCTGAGGCAGTACCACAATAAATAATATTTGGGTTAGAATATACCGCATCTACCGAGGTTACCCGTCCACTCATCCCTCCAGGACCAATATTACGGGCTTTCATTCCTTTGAGCTTTTTCATATCAAGCTTTTGAGCCTGTCCGAGCGAAACCACGCACAACAAGGCAAAAGCCAAATACAAAATCTTTTGTATGGGTTTTTGCATGAGATTAACAGTTATAATGCTAAATTTTACAAATCTAATTTAACAGTTTCGCTTGCTACTTTTTGCATCTCAACTTTTAGGCACGTCAATAAACAGTTTAAGCATTGAACAATTTAGTGATTTTTCACCCTGTAGATATCGAAGGTTGTTAAGCTATAAAATGTATAACTATTCATCTGGTTGATTTTTATGGATTTCACAGTAGGAGCTTCTTTTTGTAAATTATAAAGAAAGGTATGCTTGATAAAACAGACTTGTCAGGATAAAAAGGCAAATTTTATCTATGAATTGAAGATATGCATCTATCAATTTTATTTGAAAGGAGTACAATGGCAAAATTATAGCAGGAAGTATTTTGAATTGGTCACTTTTAAAAAACATATAAACGTTAATAACGATGCGATTTGGTTTTTATCACTTTTTGTAGATGTTAAAAAAGTGTTAATCAAATGGGTAGGAATATTTCAAGATCGCTCAGCAAATGCCCAAACCCCTGGTAAGGCTTGGGCCTCATCACTGTCCATCTCTTAAAGAAATCTCAAAAAAGTTAAACCCCTACCTTCTCTTGCTTACGGTTGGCGTGTACCAACCAATAAAATCGTAGGGTAAGCAATATAGCCGAGAAGGTGAGTCCCAGCAATAAGCCAACCCACATGCCTTTGGCGGCCCATTCGAGCGAAAAGCACAAGAAATAACCCACAGGCAATGCCACAATCCAGTAAGCAAACAAGGTAATGATGGTAGGAATATTTACATCGCCAATGCCTCGCAAAGCTCCCAAACTCACTACTTGCACCCCATCCGAAAGTTGAAAAAAGCCCGCAATAACGACTAAAGTTGTAGCAATATGTACAACTTCTGGATTGCTATTGTACAAATGCACCAGTGGGTCATTGAAGATGATAAAGGCCAAACAACAGATGAGCATAAAGGCAAAGCCTAACACTAATGCCGCCGTGCCTGCCCGGAATATTTGTTTCATATTACCTGCTCCGTAAGCATTTCCAACCCTGATAGACCCTGCAATGGAAAACCCAGTAGCTGCCATATAAGTAATAGAGGCCAGGTTGATGGCGATTTGATGCGCTGCTTGTGGTTTTTCTCCTAGCCAGCCCATCATTACTGCAGTTCCCGCAAAGGCCGATACCTCAAAAAACATTTGAAACCCAGTAGGTAATCCTTTTCTGAGGATTTCATTGATATGTGCTTTGGTGTTTTTCAACCAGCTAAATTTTGTCAAAAAAGGCTTGAAATCAGGGTGCCTAAAAACATATACAAATATCCCGACCGCCATAATGCACCTCGTAAGTAAGGTAGCATATCCTGCACCTGCCAATCCCAAAGCTGGAAAACCTAATTTTCCATAGATCAGTATCCAATTGAGGAAGAAGTTAATCACCACACTGGCGTAGGTAACATACATCGCGGGCTTGGTTTGAGAAAGTCCTTCGGCAAAGTGCTTGAATGAGCGAAACAGCAACAATGGTACTGCCGAGAAAGTAATGATAACGAGGTATTCGGTGGCTAACGGTACCACGTCTTTGGGTTGGTCAAAAACATAAAAGATCTCTACCAATAGGTAGGCAATCCCGATGAAAATGATTCCGGTAAAGATGGCTATTCGTACGCCTGCCGATAAAATAGCACCGCAATTTTCTTTGTCGCCTTTGCTATGACTGGCTGCTACCAAAGGGGTGATGATAGACACAATGCCTAAACCCAATACCGTTAAAATGAAAAAAATGGCATTGGCCACTGCCGAAGCCGCCAACGCGGTAGTACTAAATCTACCCACCATGACCGTATCGATGAAACCCATGAGGGTTACACCTACTTGCCCAATCATAATAGGATAACTTAGTGTAAGTGTTGCTTTGAGGTCCTGATAATAAGTATCGTAATACGCTCGTATCTTTTTGACGTTGAGCATTTTTATAGTGCGATTTAGTGTTCAAATAATTATGTAAACTTACTAAAAACCACCCTGATAAGTTACGTGATTGAGAAATCTTTTCTACTTTTTCAAGAAATTGTACTACATTTGGTTTCCGCTCAATGGCAGGGCAAAACCTTACATTATAGCGGCAAAAACAGTGGTTCCCACAGAAACCATTGGCCTTAATCAATATTTGTATCACATCATTGGGGAATTGCTTCAATGCGCCAACCCGATTACCAAATAAAAATAACACCTTATGTCTACTTATAGCTCAGAACTCAAGCGAGTAACTACTCACTCTATTCAGGAAATGAAAAACATTGGAGAAAAGATCTCGATGCTCACTGCCTATGATTTTTCGCTGGCCAAATTGGTAGATGGAGCCGGAGTGGACGTGATTTTGGTGGGCGACTCGGCCTCTAATGTGATGGCTGGGCACGAAACTACGCTTCCCATTACTTTGGATCAAATGATTTACCATGCCTCTTCGGTAGTTCGAGCTGCCAAACGTGCCCTCATTGTAGTAGACTTGCCTTTTGGGTCTTATCAGGGCAACTCTTCCGAAGCTTTGCGCTCGGCCATTCGCATTATGAAAGAATCAGGGGCCCACGCCGTAAAACTAGAAGGAGGTGCTGAAATCAAAGAATCGGTGACTCGGGTATTGAGCGCTGGGGTTCCGGTAATGGGTCACTTAGGGCTTACTCCTCAATCTATTTATAAATTTGGGACTTATACGGTACGCGCCAAAGAAGAAGCTGAAGCCGAAAAACTGCTGGAAGATGCCTTGCTTTTACAAGAATGTGGCTGCTTTGGGATTGTGCTGGAAAAGATACCCGCTCCACTGGCAAAAAAAGTTTCCGAATCTTTGAAAATTCCAACAATTGGTATTGGCGCAGGTATAGATACCGATGGACAAGTATTGGTGCTGCAAGATATGTTAGGGATTAATAAAGACTTCAAACCTCGTTTTCTGCGTCGCTATGCCGACTTATATACCGTTATCACCGATTCTATCCAGAATTATGTAGACGATATCAAGAAAAAAGATTTCCCCAACGAAAAAGAAAGTTATTGGAATAGTAAATAAAATATTTTATTTTAGTAGCGTCTTTGATACTTAAAATACACTGGTCAAACTCATTACATTTATAACAATATTACCTTTTTAATAGTAAACAAAAGGCATTCAATCACAGAGAACAACATCAAATTATGCAGTCAATCGAAAATAAAACCGAAACCATTAAAATTGCGGAGTATTGGCTCAAAGGCGCTATCACTCCCCCTAGTGAAGTAAAAGGTAAACTCGAGCAATTACGCGAGGTTCAAAACCAAATCGAACTCCTTCAAAAGCAAAAGCTTAATATCATGGCCGATATTATTCAAAAAGCTGAGGAGTTTTAGTTATTCTTCTTATTCTTCAACCTGCTCTCATTTTATTGTCCTTTTAAATAATATAAACACAAACTTGTCATCTTGACGTCAGGAAAGATCAGTTCGAGGAGCCACAGGTAGTGAGGTTCTAGTTCACATCCACTTATTTCATTTCTTTAAACATTTCGTCATCAATTTTATTTCGTAGTATACCTACCAAATTCCTCGGCAGGTTCGGAAGGACATAAAAATCAAGCCCTCACTTTTGTCATCTTGACGATAGAAAAGATCAGTTCGAATAGCCGCCTGTACTGGCATTCTAGCTCTTATCCTCTTATTTCATTTCTTTAAACATTTCGTCATCAATTTTACTTCGTAGCATACCCACCAGATTCCTCGGCAAGCTCGGAAAGACATAAAAATCAAGCCCTCACTTTTGTCATCTTGACGATAGGAAAGATCAGTTCGAGGAGCCGCAATGTACAGGGTTCCAAGCTCTAATTCATCCCTTCTTCGTAAATTCTCAATTCTTTGAGTACTTCATCATAAACCTCACGCTTTACCCTATGTTGCTCCTCAAGCATCGGAAATGCCTCTTCCATCTTTTCAAAGAACTCTTTGATGCCTCTTCTGTCATTTGTGTAATGTTGCATACTGGTTTGGTAAAATTCTTTGGCTTTCAATGAATTGTTTGCTATAAGTTCTAGATGACCTAAGTTTTGCCAAGCCAATGAATGAGTATTTTTAGAAAGTTTTAAAGTCTTATCAAAATGAGTTTTAGCTTGTTTTAAATCATTTGTAGATAAGTACACAAACCCTAAGTTATTCCAAGCCTCAAAGTTTTTTGGATCAATCTTTAGCACTTTTTGATAAGCCTCAGCCGCAGAACCATAATCTTTCAGTTTACCATAAGTAGTTCCTAAGTTATTCCAAGCTTCTGCTAATTTTGGATTAATCTTTAGCGCTTTTTGATAAGCCTTAATCGCAGGTTCATAATCTTTCAGTTTAAAATAAGCACTTCCTAAATTATTCCAAGCTTGTACCAATTTTGGATCAATCTTGATAGCTTTTTGATAAGATTCAACCGCAGAAGCATAATTTTTCAGCTTACCATAAGAATTTCCTAAATTATTCCAAGCCTCTGCTAATTTTGGATCAATCTTGATAGCTTTTTGATAAGCTTCAATCTCTGATTCAAGCTTATTAATTTTTCCATAAATCACCCCTAGGTTGTACCAAATAACTGCATTATCTGGTTTAACCTTTAAGGCTTGTTCGTATGCATAGGCTTTTTTTTCATATTGTCCCAAACTGTCATATTCCTGAGACAATAATATCCATCCTTCATAAAACTCAGGTTGTACTTCTAATATCTCCCGATAAATTTTCAAAGTTTGTGGAAATTCTTTCAACACCTTTGCCAAAATTGACAAGATGCTTTTCACATTTTCTTCACTATTATCAATCTCTACTGATTTTTTAAAAACTTTTTCTACCTGAAAAAAATCTCTTTTCTTTAACCAAATCACCCCTAGTTGATTCCACCAATCAGCATCCTCTTTATCAATACCTAAAGCTGTTTGATAGGCTTTCAACGCTTGATCATAATTTTTCAGTTTTAGATAAATCATCCCAAGGTTTGCCCAGTTTCCAGCATTTCCTGTTTCCAGTTGAGTCAACTTCTCAAATGGTTGTAGTGCTTGTTTGTAATTGTCGGCATTAAAATGGTTAAATGCCTCTATTTTCACTCGTGCAATCTCCTCAGCAATCAGCTTTAATAAATCCTTTTGATACAATCTTTTTCGTTTCCACAAACCTATTTCCATTTGATGAGAAGGATAAGATTCAAAAAAGCGGTATACGTCCATAAAAAATTGCACACAAACCTCCAACCTACGACGTGTATTCTTCTGATTGATATTTTCACTAGAACCCTCGGTAAATTCTCCTGCTTCTTCAAGAGCATCGATAACCTTGTTAAATATCTTGATAAGACTGACAGGAACATCATTGATATGAAAGCAGAAGGCATATTTATTCGCATTATCCCAAGACGTTACTCCATTTAAAAATCGGATAAATTTTTCTGCATTCAGGTCATGAATGGTAGATTCTAAACTAGCTAGAGCCAGTTTGTTTTGAGTATGAAAAGGCAAAAACCAATGTTGAGGTTTTTCAAAAAATGTGTAGTTCTTCACCGAAGAAAAATCTTTGATCAGCTCGCCTACTGGTACCTTTTTTAATGATTGCTTGTCACTTTCTTTAGGTTCCTTATCATTCACCTTTAACTGTTTTTCTTCTACTTCTTTTGCCCAACTGATTAAATATTCAATGGGTGATTTGCCCTCTACTCTTTTTTGAAAGTTATGGAAGGCAATATTGATTAGCCATAATGCCTCTTGGATAGTAGGATTTTTTCTTAATTCGTTCAATCTATGCTTAAAATCAGCATTTACTTTACGAGATTTATTGTTCAATGTGATCACCAGCCCTACCAAAGCTCTTTCCCACACCTCGTGTTGTCCAAAATGTACAAAATCTAATAACAATTCCAGACGATCATGATCCAGTGTATTTTGCTTCATCAAGCTAACGGTAAGCGCAGATACTACTACACATTTTTCGTAATAATGAGACTCTTTGCTACTCACAAAATACTTCAACTCCTTGATTGCTAATTCATCTAGTTTATCAGTTGAAATAATCCGATCAAACATAAAATCAGGGAAATCTCGTAAAGAATTTCGGTCAAACTCCTGGAAAAATTCCTTAAAAGCCTCACGCTTGAGTTGATCAAGTTCTTGTCTTTCTTCATAGCTTCGTTGATGGTAATTTTTATTTTTCTCTAGAAATGACTCAAGAGCAAAGCTTCGATATTCTTTGGTCAGTTCTTCCGGCTTTTGGGCAGGCTGAGGCTCTTCTACGGGTATTGGAAATAGCTCTTTTTTAAGGCCATTGAGGAAAATTTTCAAACGCTGGATGTATTTTTTATCATCTTTCCCTTGAATAAACTCATCTTTCAGCCCATTATAAGTAGTTTTTTTTCCTTCAGGGACATGGTCATCTAACCACTCAAAGGCGTCTACTAAATTTCCATCATTGATCAGTTTTTTTAAATCATCATTAGTCATAGGATCATCACTTTAAAAGCCATTCTCCAAATATAACTTTTTTAAGGAAAAAAACGGGATGGCTGCAAGGGTTTTAGGCCACTGACACAATCTAAGTAGTAACAGTATTGACAGATTCCTCGGCAGGCTCAGAAAGACATAAAACAAACACGAAATTTATCATTATAGCTACTGTAAGTCAACCACTTAAATCTAATACTTATCAATAAAAAAAGGAACCCAATGTGTAGTATACACACTAGATTCCTTTGATGATGGAGCGCGTAAAGCCACTCCTTGTTAAATACATTTATTGATCATATTACAAGCTCAAACCCTTGAGCCACTGGGTTCCGTCGTCTTCAGAAGGGAAAAACTTAATGGTGAATTTGCTCATGTTAGACACCGCGTTGGCAATGTATTCTCCTCCAATTTTGGCAAAAAAACTAGAGGAAGATAACACCCCAATGTAGATGTTATCGGGTAGGTTTTTCTTGGCTCTGGGAAACCATTTGGCTACTACCCAAGCCCGGGCTTCCATACTGGCTTTTTCTATCTTACTTTGGTCAATGAACACCTTACGGACGTTTTTTTCCAACGCCACTTGAAACAAAGCATTCCAGACACTTTTGTATTCATCGGTGGCTAGTTTACCCAAAAAATATACGTAGACAATTCCCTCTTTAGTATCCAACCTCACCTTTCCATACGATTCGTTCAATATTGCTTCCATTGTGCATAAATTTAAAAGTCAGTGAATGACTGATGGTCAATGTGATAAATAATCTTTACTTACTTGCTAAAAACAGGCATTTGTATGTATGATCGAAAATCGCGCCTGTTCCCCTAAAAATACCGTAATTTCCTTAAAAAATTAAAACAAAATCTTGGAAATTATCCGAATAGCGTAAAATAAGTCATAAAAAAGCTACGCTTGAGGTGAAACGTAGCTTGTAACTGATAAAGTATGTGGGGTTTATGCTTTTCTGGGTTTCAAAATCAATAATACCTGTCCTTCGGTAGCCACCTCTGTGTCTCCAGGAATTCGATTCCATAAGCGTACCTGAGTAGCAGTTACCTTGTTGGTTTTAGCTATAGAGGCAATCGTTTCTCCCTTCTTTACCACATAAAAAACCTTACGACGACGATCGGGCTTGGGTCGTTTCTCGGGAAAGTACTTTACCTTTCTCACCCTGAAGTTCATATTGTGGCGATCTATTTGGCGAGATGCAGTCAAGATTTTATACTTATTTTTCTCGTAGAAGGCCTTTTTATTTTTGGGAATACGCACCGGATAACCAGCCCAATTGGCAGTCAATACTTGACGCTTCAAGTGGGTATTGAGCAATTTTATCTGCTCATAGGGCTCTCCTAAAGCTTTGGCAAACTTCTGCAAATCTACAAACTGCTTTACTGTCACGGTAGTCGTAGTTAAAGGAGTCATTGGAGCACTCAAGCTCAAATTATGCAATTTGTAGTAATGTAAGGTATAACTAGCCGCAATAAAAGCAGGTACATAGCCACGGGTTTCTTTGGGCAAATGCTTGTAAATACGCCAAAAATCTCGTTTGAAAGGCTTGCCTTTTGCTTTCGCTTCTTTCTTCGCTTTTTTTACGGCTTGCAATACCCTACCTGGTCCACAGTTATAAGCCGCCAAAGTAAGTTGCCAATCTTTGAAGTAGTTATTCATACTTTTCAAATAACGGCAAGCCGCTTCGGTAGACTTATAAATATCCATCCGTTCGTCTATCAACCAATTTTGCTGTAACCCAAAGCTTCGCCCCGTGCTGGGAATAAACTGCCACAGTCCCATGGCATTGGCCAGAGATTTGGCATTGGGTCGCAGGGCTGATTCTACAATAGGCAGATACTTCAGTTCTTCGGGAATCCCGTGGCGGCGCAGAGCCTCTTCAAATATCGGGAAGTAAAAACTGGTACGTCGTAGGATTTCCTCGGTATACTCCCGTTTACGAATGGTGTACAAATGTACCCAACCTAATACATCTTTGTTGTAAGTAAGCTCTATATCGCTTTTTACTTTGGAAAGGCGTGTTTTTACTTGATCCTCAAGTACGGGTGGTACATACTTATTTTTTCTTTTTTTGAGGGCTTTTTTCTTTAGTGTCTTTTTCTTGGCAGAAGTAGCTGCAGTTGTTTTCCCACTTTTGGTAGAGTTTTGAGAAGCATTCACCCATTTGGCTTTGAGGCTTTCCAAAAAAACACTTCCATCGGGTTGATCAGTCTGGCTATGAGCTTCTATTCCCCCCACCCATAGCAACGCAAGCAGCACTCCCAGGTGCCTAATTGTAATTTTTAAAGAATATCGCATATGTTCTGTAAAATGTTATATGTAAAGTAGCTATCTGACTAAAGCATAGTAGATTATTGCTCAAGTGATGTTATAAAACTTGAGGCAAACTCAATTAAAACAGGGTGTAGTTTTTTTGAAGATTGGTGATACTTTCAGATTGGTACCGTTATAACGCACCAAGTCTGTCAATATGATAATAGTTACTGGCTAAATGTATAAAATTCCGAATAAGATTTGGCGTTGATTGCTTCGAACCCATCGAAATTTGATACTCTAATAGGCAACAGTTGTACAATTAGTTTTGTTCAGCTGTTACCGTTTTTTTAGTATAGGTTTGCTGATTGATTTTATCGTAAGCACTAGCAGGTATTTTGGATACATAATCAGATGTTTGAGGAGCAGGTTTCACCCAATCCAAATATCCTTTGGCCCAGGCATACGCCAACCCCAAAGCCAAAATACCTACAAATACGAAAACTTCTACAAAGGCAAACCAACCCCACTGGCCTTGGGTACCATCAATCAATTCTTTTTGACCAAATACGGTAGCCCACGGAAATAAAAACAGGATTTCTACCTCAAATAAGACAAACAATAGCGCTATGAGGTAAAAACGATTGTTGAAATGCCCCCAAACGTTCCCTACGGCGTCTTCACCGCACTCATAAGTAGTCAATTTTTCGGGATTGGGTCGTTTGGGGCGAACTAAATAACTCATTAAAAAAGTAATCGCCACAAATGCAATCCCGCCAATGATAAATAGCAGGATGATACCAAATTCTTGTATTTCAGAGTTTTGCATTTGTCTTAATTATAAAAATTCACCAACGAAGTGTCTACAACAAAAATAGTAATTCTCATTCAATATCCTAAAATTGTATTTTTTTAAAATATATTCTCAAACTTGATTCTCTAATTTTTTGACATTGCGTCGAAACTTCTGTACTTTTGCGTACTTTTTTTGAAAAATTTTTCTGGAGGACATCCCCCTAAATGTGTTGAAAGCGTCATGAACAAGAGAATTGCTAAAAAAATTTTAAAGAACAAAGACCGTGAAATCACTGTAGAAAAAGGTGGTGCACAAGTAGCTAAGAAGAGCTATCACTTGGGTCAAATCAAGAAAGCCGAAACGGTGATGCGTCGTTACGAAAAAAATCAACCAAAAGGCGAATAGTTAATTACGCTTAAGAGTTGAGATGAATATTGCCTGCAAACGGATGTTTGTGGGCTTTTTTTATGGATTAATATTGTGGCCAGGCAGGTTTAAAAACTAACGTTAAGGCAGGCATTCTTTTGAAGTAATGATAATTATAGATTCCCTCAATGCATAGTGTCTAGTTGTAGGCTTAATGTGACACTTGCAACTTTTTTTCTTTCAACCAAGCCACAGCGTCTTCCTTACTATCAAAGTTTTTATAGACCATTCCTCCCCCCTGTACTCGTTCTTCCAAGTCTTTGCTCGACATTTGGCTAAAAATATTTTCAGACAACAACGAAGCGCCAAACCTTAGCCCTGCTTCTATGGCTCTTGGAAACCAATCTTCCTCTAGCCATTGGTTGGTTTTTTTGTAGGTGCCTTGCACCGTGGTTTTATCGGATAAAAATTGCCCAGTACCACAAGCTTTGGCTGCCTCTATAATTGCGTTGGATCCTTCCATCACAAATTGAGGGCTTATGTAACCCAACCACTCTACTGCCAGGTAGTCATCCGTAGCATGGTATTGAATCCGTAGATAGAGCCGTCCCTGATCTGTGGAATAAGTTTTTTCGAAGTTCATAATCTGTTGAAATTTGTATTCAATTATTATAATTAAATAAGGCAGAAAGTTTTACCTTGTAAGTATAATAATAGCAAAAATTTAGGAGATTTTTGCCATATATTTATAAACAATACACTTTTGAACTCAAACAAAACTCAATGAATACAACTTTTGCCGAAATTGTCACCATTGGAGACGAAATCTTGTACGGACAAATCACCGATACCAACTCCCAGTGGATCAGTGCTGAATTAGATAAAATAGGCGTCAAAACCATCCGTAAGTCTTCGGTTGGCGATGACAAGGAACAGATTCTCAATATTTTACAGGAAGCTTCTCAACGAGCCGACATCATCTTGATGACGGGAGGTTTGGGGCCTACCAAAGACGATATTACCAAGAAAACCCTGGCCGAGTTTTTTAATACTGAAATGGAGATCAATGAAACGGCCTTAGCTCAAATAGAGCAGTTTTTCAAGGAAAGAGAGCTCCCTATACTGGAAACCAATCGCCAACAAGCAGCCATTCCTTCCAATGCTACCTACATTACCAATCGCGAGGGTACTGCTCCTGGTATGTGGTTTGAGCAAAACGGCAAAATATTTATCTCTATGCCTGGAGTACCCCGCGAAATGAAGGTATTGATGGAAGAACAAATGATTCCTCGTATTCAGGAATTTTTTCAAACCCCAGTCATTTTCCACCGCATTATCAAGACTTTTGGCAAGGGAGAATCTCAAATTGCCGACATTATCCAAGACTGGGAAGACAATCTTCCCGAAAATATCAAGTTGGCTTATCTCCCCAATTATGGGCATGTTCGCTTACGTTTGACAGGGATAGGACAAGATGAGGAAACACTGAAAAAGCAGGTATTTGCTGAGGAAGAAAAAGTAACGCCTTTGATCCAAAAATACATTTATGGCTATGACCACGAAACCCTGGAAGAAAATCTGGGTGAATTGCTCGTAAAACATCACAAGACTGTATCTACCGCAGAAAGCTGCACAGGTGGCTATTTGGCACATTTGTTTACCAAAGTACCGGGTAGTTCACGCTATTTGATGGGAGGTATTGTCGCTTATAGCAATGAGATTAAAATGAACCGTTTGGGGGTAAAAGAAGAAACCCTCAAGGAACATGGCGCAGTAAGCGAAGCTACCATCCGAGAAATGGCCGAAAATGTACGTGAGAAGTTTGGAACCGATATTGGGGTAGCCAGTAGTGGAGTAGCCGGCCCAGGAGGGGGCTCTAAAGAAAAGCCGGTAGGTACTGTCTGGATTGCTTATGCGGATAAAAATGGCACTTACAGCCGAAAATTGATGTTGACGCCTAATCGCCAACTGAACATTACAGTATCGGCCAATGTAATTTTGGATTTGATTCGTAAGAAAGTAACAGGGATTATTGACTAGTGATTGGCAGCAAAGCTATTTGATTGTTGAATGGCTCTAAAATAAGTTTTTAGCCATTCAACAATTTTATTTATACATTTCTACGCATTTAATTCAATGAAAAAGGTGGAATCACCAGCATAGAAGCTTCGTGGTGAAACATTAATTCGTGGATGTGAAACTTCATATATTTGATGAGCGGAAAAGTCGCCAGTACATCCATTACGTCAGTGCCGGACTTGGCGTTCATGGTTACCCAAAGCTTGGAGCGATCCAAGGCTAGCGAATAACTACTAATGGTCCGTTCTCCCATCAATTTATTAATCTTCATTCGTTGAGCTGGTACAAGTGCCATAAAATCTTCATCTAATTCTTCTGGCAGGTCAATGTCTATCATGTATTGGTTCATAGTGATTTTATTTTGGTATTGAATATTGTTTTAAATGTTGGTACACTGTTAAAACTGATTTTTTGGGAAATCTGAAACAAATCTATCTATATTTCTTTGTAACATCTTACCCTAAATTTAGCCCTTAACAGTGTATTAAATTCCTTTCTAAACACCCTCAAACTTGTGATTGTAATCAGATTTTCAAACAGCATTTTTAACGCTACTCTTTATTACTTTAACTCTATTGCAAGACTTTAGGTTATGCTAATCTGGTAATCATTTAACGAACTACCAAAACTTCGTCCGACTAAATTTATCCAGCAGTGGTACTGGGTTGCATGTTTTGATGCCACTGACGATCTCGGCTCATAATGTAATGGTTGATGATTATAAACCCGCCTGCCAAGACAATCATAATGATTCCTGCTGCTCCAAAAACTACCGAAAGCGACCATTGTTTGGCTACTGGTTCGCTCAATACGGGAGAAAAGAAATGTCCTAGAAATACCGCCATGGTCAATCGCCCAATCAGCCTTCCCCTTATCCTTTCAGGAGCCAATGACATCATCCATAAACTTGGGTTAGGTAGTAAATAACCTGCTCCTAAACCACCAATGAACATACCTACTAGCACAATGTTGTAAGAAGAAGCTATACCCACTACCAAGAGGCCAGTACCCATTAAACCAAAAGAAAGGGCAAAAACTTGGGTAAAACTCAAGTAAGCCTTTACTCTACGATAGCTAAAGGAGCCTAGTGCCCCCATAAAGGTAGCCACTGCAATAGCCAAAGCAGATAAGGCATTCTTTTGTACCCCTAGTTCCTTGACATAATAAGGCAATTGTACAGGTACAAGGTAATACATGATCATCCCCACAAAGGTGACTATGTATACAAAGTTCACTAAAAACTTCGGGTAAGCGATGGCTTGTTTACCTTCTACTGAGGTGAGTGTTTCTTGTGAGCTTGATTTACTCTGAGGTTCAAACAAGTAGATAAAGGCTAAAGGTAACAATACCAGTGAAAAGAAATAAAGGGCAAAAGGATAACGCCAACCTACATCAGCTAATATTCCCCCACTACCAACGAATACCATTCCACCGAGTGCCATTGCTGCTCCCTGCAAACTCATAAATTTATTGCGTTCTATTCCATCCAAGTAGTCGGCAATTAAGGTAGTAGCCGTCGTCATCACTCCAGCTACGGCTATTCCAAGTATGGCTCTCCCAGCCAAAATAGCATACAAATCGGTAAGGTACAATCCAGAAGTCCCTCCTACTGCGTATAGTATAAGAGAGATCAATAATAACTTGATTCGACCAAATTTGTCGATGATATAACCCGCCAGAGGCGACACCAAAGCAATCATGAGTGAAGGTAACGTAAGTGCTAGCTTTGATAGCAATTCTGCATGAGGGATATCTTTAAACACTTTACTCATCAAAGGCAGTAATGGGGCAATGGTGGCACCAGCCATTACGGTTAAGCTACTCGCCATCAACAAAGTAGCTTTTATCAGGTTTTTGTTTTTAGTAATCATTGCATCTTATACATATACAATAGTTAGCATATCAACTATTTTAACTAAAAAAAGCCCGATGCATTGTCGGGCTGTGGTTTAAATACTAGCTTGAGCAACCAATACAGTCAATTTCGCTGTTCATTGGCTTTACTCCATTTAGTTTCATTTCCAGATTATGAATCTTATCTCTAATTTCCATATCTTCAAAAAGTTTTCCAGTAAGTTGGCTTTTCAGTTCTTCAATTTCGCCAGTTAATTTTGCCTTTAAATCTTCTGTTAATTGTTCCATAGATTAATAATAAAGAAATTTTTAAAACAACTTGTACCTAAATAACGTGAATACCCGGAGCATAGAAAAAATTGCAAAGAATAATATTTAAAAAATTTTATTCTTTAAACTTAGCCATAAGCCAGACAATGCCCGAATATTTTTGCAAAGTATCTCGTAATCTAATGCTTTTGATCAAAAAACGCAAAAAAACTGCTTGTATTTTTCGGCTAAAAAAAGCAAGAAACTATACACTTTAGAAAGTTATATGAAGGGTTTAAAAAATTATAGAAATGATATAAAACCGACGAATTATTCAACGTGTTTTTTTTGGTCAAATCCCGGTTCAACCCCTCTATTGCACGCATGAAGGCAGTTTTTGAATACTTGCCTCAATACGTTTTTGCAATTTTCCAAGTCAGATTTAGAGATTCCCTGCTGCAAATCATTTAATGTATCTTCTGCTACTCCAAGCAACTGCTCTTTAACTCTTTTCCCTTCTTTGGTAAGGTAAATCAGCTTGTTTCTTCGGTCAGATTTATCTGAAATTCTCACTACCAGATTTCGCTTCTCAAGCCCATCTACCAAGCGAGTAATGCTGGCTTTGTCTTTACCTACTTTACAAGCAATTTCTTGTTGATTCAAGCCGTCATCGCCCCAAAGTTGGACCAATACCGCCCATTGCTCGCTCGTCACATTCAACCCAATTTGTAAAAAATTTTGATTGAGCTGATGACTCATAGCTCGGGCAGTCTGATTGACCAAATACCCCAAAGAATCGTCTAAATCATAGCATTTATTTGACATATTATTTAGTTGCATTATCAACTGTTGCAAAAGTATTGAAAATTATACTCAAAAACAACAATCGGGTTTAAATCATCTATTGCTTTTGTAAAACCTTCAAAAATTGGTTATTATTGTTTAACTACTATTCAAAAACACATTTCAGGCGTTGAGGTAAGTTTCAAGCTCAACTATTCTATACACACATGTTACGCTGGATCACACATATATTTACCCCAGGTTGCTTAGTGATGATCTTGCTTTGTGCCCAAGTAGATGTATGGGCTACTCCTGTAAAAGTGGATACCAATCAGGTGATCAAATTAAACCAACAAGCCCAACAAGCTTTATTAACTAAACAAACCTTCTTGGCACTTCGACGAGCCCAGCAAGCCCTGAAACTGGCCGAAACTAATCAATATGATCGCGGCTCTGCCAATAGCTTATTTATATTAGGTAAAGTGAACCAATCACTCAAAAAGTTTGCATCTTCTCTCAACTACTTTTTACAAGCCAAAACCATTTACAATAAACTACAACAACCAAACGACATTGCTTGGGTTTATTATGAAATGGGCAATCTTTATCTGCAATGGCAAAGCCCTACCAAATCACTCAAAAACTACCAGGAAAGCCAACAGGTGCTAAATAATAGTCCCAAAAACCAAGCACTGTCCCTTTTGTTGTTAGAGAAAATTGGGGATGCATATTACCAAATGAATAAGCTGAGCAAAGCGATAGTGAGTTATCAACAACTTTTGAATTTACAGCAGGGTGCAAAATTGCTAAAAGATCGCTTGAATACCCTAAAAAAGCTGGCAAAAATTCACCAACAAAATCAAAAACCTTCGGTTGCTTTAGCCTATGAGCAACTCATTTTAAAAACTTTGCCTGCTAAAAATCATCTTGTCGAAAGAGCACGTGCCCTGCATAATATTGGTTTTCTATACAAAAGGCTCAAACGCCCTCAAGAAGCAGTAGAAGCATTTGTGAAAGCACTAGAACTATACCAAACCCAACAAGTTAAAAGCGCTACCAATTTATATGATCACATTTGTGCCGATTTGATGACTAGCATTGGCATTACTTATAATTTTTTACAAGAACCTCTACAATCCCAAACCTATCTCGAAAAGGCCATTAAGCTGCGAAAGAAAGAGCAAAATTCTTTGGAAACGGCTCGTTTGTATAACCTATTGGCCACGAATTATTGCATACAGGGTAATCCCGATGAAGCAGAAAAAAAATTGCTGCAGGCCATTAAGATTGCCAAGGCCAATGAAAATAAAGAAGTACTCCAAAACAGTTACAAGGTGTATATCAAAATACACGAACAAAACCGTAACAACCGACAAGTAAAGGCTTATTATAAAAAATTGGTAAAGCTGAAGGAAGAGATAGAAATTGAAAATCAGCAGAAATTGCAAGCCTTGTATGCCCAACAATTGGCCATAGAAAAAAAGGAAAACGATTTTCGGTTACTCTTGGCTGAAGAAGAAAAGCAAGCCTCGCTCAATCGGCAATTGCAATTGGAGAGTGAGAAGAAAGAGCAAACACTGGCTTTGAAAGCCTCTGAGCTTACACTTTTGAGAAGAGAGCAAGAACTACAACAGACTCGCCTGGACAATGAGTTACTGGAAAAAGGCAAGGTAAAGCAGTTACTATCTATGGCCGAGCAGAAGTTACGAAGCGAGGAACAGCGACTCTTGATTGATTCGTTGCGAACGAATAAGAAAATCCAACAACTCGCTTTTGAAAAACAAAGGGCTAAAGATAGGGCTCGTAAACAACGCATTGCCTTATTGGAAAAGGATAAAAAGCTACGACAACAAATCTTGCACGAAGAACGAATGTTGCGCCAAAATACCCTGATTGGTATGGGTATTTTTCTGTTACTTACTTTGGCATTTACCTATCAGATAAGAAAGCGTAACCAACAGTTAAAAAAACAAAATCAGGAGATTGTAAAGCACCAACAAGATGCGCAGGAGATTGCCCGTGAATTGATGAAGATTAATAAGAGTTTACAGGTGAAAGAAATTAAACTAGAAGAATCAAATGCTAAGTTGGAAAAACAAAACTATGAGATTAGAGCCCATAACTTTATTTTAAATGACACTATAGACGAACTAGGCCGCAAAAACAAGCATATTCAGGATAGCTTGTATTATGCTCAACGTATGCAAAATGCCATGCTACCGTTCAAAACTGAAATGCAAGAGGTATTTCAAGAACATTTTGTCATTTTTAAACCCAAGGAAATTGTATCAGGAGATTTTTACTGGTTGGCCTCCGTAACTCCTCGCAAAACAGCTTCCCCTGCTCCAACAAATCCCATTTTATTTTTTGCAGTAGTAGATTGTACTGGACACGGCGTTCCAGGTGGTTTTTTGAGTATGATGGGGTTTGCGTTATTGAACGAAATCGTTCATATCGAGAAGGTGTATTCGCCAGCCAAGATATTGCATCGGCTGGATACCGAAATTCGTCAAAGCCTAAAACAAGCCAATACTCGCAATAACGATGGTATGGACATTTGTTTTTGCAAGTTAGAAACTACTGCTACACAAACCCACCAGCTGACTTATGCAGGCGCTAAACGGCCCTTGTTTTATACTTTACCCCAAGCACCCAACGAACTTATTCAACTCCAAGCCAATCGTTCTTCTATAGGGGGTTCTAAAACACGGAAAGTATTTGAAGAAGAAAATTTAGAAATTCCCACAGGCAGCACTTTATACCTTTCTACCGATGGTATGATTCACTTGCCCAATCAAGCGCGTAGAAACTTCGGTTCCAGACGCTTTAAGCAAATGCTTGCCCGGTATGGTCATTTATCCCTTACTGCACAGAAAGAAGCTATTGCTCAACACCTGCAAGATTTTCAAAATAACGAAACCGAGCAAAGAGATGATATTACATTGGTAGGCATCAGAACTTAACCTCTGCTACTGCTGAAGCTTTGTTTTTAATAGTTCTTTTTGTCTCGCCAATTCTTTCTTGAGCTTTTTAAGCTCTGTTTTGTAATAACGACTTGAGTCTACCTTGATGGTATGGTGGGTAGATTTGGTAGGTTGGTAGGTAAGTAATAAAATGAAAGTAACCCCTCCGATAATTGCGAACAAAAACCGGAGGATTCGCCTCTGTGATTCCACAATAATGTTGTTTTAGATGATAAATATTTCCGTTTTTCAAAAAACGGACGCAAATATAATACAACTTCTTAATTTTCACTCCCGCTTTCCGCTTTTTGAATACTTTTTTGCGTAACACTGTCTACACTATTGCGCAAAGAGTCATACTTTGCCATTAACTCTTGATAGGCGGCTTTAGTTTCCTTCAGTTCATCTTGTAAGCGATATACCTGATAATTTAACCGCTGTTGATGCAGTCTCATTTTGGCATTCGTTGATTTGCTTTCCTGGTTGGCCAACTTTTGAAACACGGTATTGAGCGAAGTAGCCTGTGCAATAGGTTTAGGCGTTTTTTGGGCTGGTGGTGCTTGGTTCATAAAATAAGACGTGAGTCCAAATAGTCCAGTAAACGCAATACATATCAATAAGACACGTACAAATTTTTGATGTGATTTCAAGGTTAGTAAATTTTCTTCAACAAATATGAAGTCATAAAAGTGAGCAAGCCTTAATAGATAATAGTAGTGGTAGCAGGCAATACACTTCGGAGTTTATTCTTCTCTGCGGAAGACAATCGGTTATTCGAGACATTTAATAGCTTCAATTTTTTGAGTTGACCAATGCTGGCAGGTATGGTGCTCAATTGATTATAGCTTAAATTTAATTCTTCAAGGTTAGACAATTGGCTAATCTCTATCGGAAAGTTGGTTATTTTATTTTTGCTTAAATTCAATTTCTTCATTTTGCGCCAGGAAGCTACCCCAGGGGGTAAAGCGGTGAGCGCATTTTGCTGTAGATTCAAATCTTCCAGCTGGGTAAGTTGGGCAATGCCTTGTGGAATTTGCTTAAAGTTATTTTTACGCAAGTTCAACGATTTAAGCCTTTGCAAGCCCAGTATTTGCGCAGGAAAAGATTTGAAACGGTTTTGTCTTAGGTTGAGTGTCCTCAATTTCTTCAATTGATTGAAAGAAGCAGGCAAAGCACCCAAACGATTTACCTGTAGATTGAGTTCCTCCAAGCTTTTCATTTGGCCAAAAGAGGCAGGTAACTTTGTAATACCATTGGCGGTCAGATTCAACTTCTCAAGTTGGGTCAAAGCCCCTATGTCGTCTGTAATTTTAGACAAACGATTAAATTTTAAATTAAGAGAACGCAAACTGGTCATCTTGGCCATTACTGCCGGAATGCCCTCCATTAAGTTATACTCAAGATTCAGCTCTTTTAAATATTTCATTTTGGCCATCGCTTCTGGCAATGAAGTGAGCTTATTGTTTTTGAGGTTGAATACCTGAAGGTGGTCCAATGAATCAGCCATTACTGGAGGCAATGAATCCAGGTTGTTGTAGGTCATGGCCAACATTTGAATGTTGCGGAGCTTGAGTAAGTCCCGAGGGAAAACTGAGAATTTTTTGAGGGGAAAATCCAGGACGAAAGCACTGTCCACATTTTTGAGGGCTTCTCGCAAAGAATGGTATACTACCTGATCGTACAACACATCATAAGACAATACCTTTCGCTTGTATTTTTTCTTGGTAGAATCCTGAACCTCTGGATTGGTAGTAGGGTTTTCTACTTTGGCTTCTACCTTCTTTTCTTCTTTGTTTCTACGTTTTCTTCTGCGTTGTGCATCCGCATCTTCGGCTAAAAATCCTAACAGGATACATAGAATAAAAATGTTTCTCATCATGGGCAATGAGTATGGTTATGCTTTATGGTGCTTGTAATTTTAAATGATATTAGAGTATGTTTAAATATACTCGAATCAGAATAAATAACGTAATTATCGGTCAATTAGTCAAATAATCCTGGAGATTTATTGGGCAGGGTTTTGCCCAGGTGTTGGTAAGCCTCTTCGGTTGCTTCGCGTCCCCGGGGAGTCCGTTTGATAAAACCTTGCATAATCAAAAAAGGCTCATACACTTCTTCAATGGTTTCTGCTTCTTCGCCACAGGCAGTCGCAATGGTAGACAATCCCACTGGGCCGCCTTTAAATTTATCGATGATGGTGGTCAAAATTCGGTTGTCCATCTCGTCCAAGCCTTTTTGGTCTACTTCTAATGCATCTAGTGCCATCTTGGCAATCTCTAGGGTAATACGCCCGTCTCCTTTTACCTGCGCAAAATCTCGGGTACGTCGTAAAAGATTATTGGCAATACGAGGGGTCCCACGACTACGATACGCAATTTCGTAAGAAGCATCTTGATCGATGGGTGCTTCCAGAATGGCACACGAACGACGAATAATGGTTGATAACAAGTCGGCATCGTAGTACTCAAGGCGAGCTTTGATACCAAAACGTGCTCTCAAAGGCGATGTCAGCAATCCAGCTCGAGTAGTGGCTCCAATCAACGTAAACGGGTTCAGGGCAATTTGAATGGTGCGGGCACTTGGCCCAGAATCGAGCATGATATCGATCTTGTAATCTTCCATGGCAGAATAAAGGTACTCCTCTACTACGGGATTCAGGCGATGAATTTCATCTATGAATAATACATCGTTGTTTTCCAGATTGGTAAGTAAACCAGCCAAGTCACTGGGTTTATCCAATACGGGTCCTGAGGTAATTTTAATTTCAGCTCCCAATTCGTTGGCAATGATATTAGATAAGGTAGTTTTGCCCAAACCTGGAGGGCCATGCAATAAAACATGGTCTAAAGCTTCGCCTCTTTGTTTGGCGGCTTGAACAAATATCTCGAGGTTGGTTACGATTTTACCTTGCCCCGAAAAATCATCAAAACTTAGGGGGCGTAAGGCTTTCTCGATGGCTTTGTCGCCTTCGCTCAAATTATCTTTATCGGCCTGGAGGTGTTCGTTTCGTTGATCTGCCATAAATACAAAGATACTCACTCGCCTAGCAAAGTATCAAGCAGATGTTTATATTTTTAGCAATTCTAACACATACTATCCATCCTTCTGATTTGCCATATCTTTGGAAGCTCAAAATTGTTTGCCTGCTTTGTGTATGTTTTGTAGTTTTCGCCTATGATAGCTCAGGTTCACACCCAAGACACCCAATGTTTGGTTTTGTATGTAAAAGGCAGGCGCAAAAGCTGGAAATTTGTACTACAAATAGCCACAGGTATTTTACTCGGTCTATTTACACTGTTAATGCTTATGAATATGCTTTGGTGGCTGGCCGTTCTGATAAGTATCGGGGGTACTTTACCCTTTTTGGTCATCTTGTCAGCTTTATTTCTGCGTGTATTTGAGCCAGACCGGTATTTTGTATTTGATAAAGCCTGGAATGTCTTCCAATGTAAATTAAATGCCGCAGATAATACAGGAAAAGTAGTGGTAGAGCTCCCGTTAAATACTTTGGTAAAAGTCGAAGGTAACTACGATTCAAAGTTGGATGTAGAAGAAATGATTTTGAATTTTAGCATTAGTGATCAAGAAGAAAAGCAAATATTATTGTTAAGACATAGTGGCGAAAATAGTACACTCTCGGATAGAGAACACCTCCGATTGTTTTTGTAGGATTTGTCATCACTGAACCACGTTTACCTCCTCCAAATAACCCTATAAAAAATTGAAAAAGGCTAAAATAAATGTTTTATTTGTATAGAAGGCTATAACACTTTCTGATCAACTTTGCTACGATAGATTACAAACTATTACTTTTCTTAATTCAATTAAGCTCTCATGGGACACCGCACCAATTATATTTTGATTGAAAACCAGGAATATGATGTTTACTATGCACACTGGGATGCTAACATTATAGGACGCAAGCTTTTTTATGGCCCTGATTCTCTCATACAATATATTCGCCCCTTGAGTGTTTCTGAAAAATTGCTGGATACCATTTGGGCAGAAGGCAGTGTATTAGTAGACATCGATAAGCAATATTTGTTGTTTTGGGGAGATGAGTTTTTATGGCATAATTCAAAACTGGTTACTTATTTTATAAAAATGCTTCAGGATACTACCTGGAGAGAATGGAATATAGAGTGGGCACAGGAAGGTCAGGTAGATGTTGCTCGTTATCTGAATATAGACCTCAAGGAGGTGATCAATGAGTTGGAAGATGAAGACGAGGAAGGTAATGAAGAAATATCGCTTTCCAACAATAAAGAGTATAGTTCATCAGATTTGGCTGATTTGCTGGAGCAAATGCTCAACAACCATTTACAAAACCTGGACTATGACCCTACTACTACCATTCGGGACATAATCAAAGAGCATCGTAACAAAGGAAATGAGGTATCGGTAAACCCCCATGCTTTGGAGCATGAAAACCTAAATGTGGAAGAAAAAGAGAGGGTTGAGGTAGTCAAACAGTTGACTGACTGGATTATTAATCTTAGGGAAGGTAAAATTACCCTACCCTAAGTCCTTACTCATTTACAATTGTAAATAGATAATTGTGCCTAAGAGGATTTGTCTAATAATATCGTTTTTGGGTACCGTGTCTTTGAATTCTATAAACATTCGGCTATTGCTTGTACCTGAAAGTAAATTGGTCCAGGAAAATTCGCCACCTGCTTTGCGCGACATTTCTACCATTAGTTTTTGATCATTGCTAAAAAACTTGGTAGTACCAGTAAACGAAGGCTGAATATTGAACAACGGTTCGCGGTCTTTGTCCCACACCTCAAATGGCTTGCTAAAAAACAGTAAATCTCGCGGGAATTGAGCCAAAATATTGTCCTCAGGGTCTACCACATCTACAAAAGAGACCTTACCAAACTTTACTTCTTTTCTTAGGGTAAATACCAGCTCATCTACGGGGTTATAAGCCCGATAAGCAAACGGTACAATGCCCCCCAGCATGGTCATACGCAATACGCCTGTCACTAAGTCAGATTTTTCTTCTACTTTCAGAATCAGTGCTTTGGTTTCATAGTCAAAAATGCTGTATTGCCTAAGCATTCCTCGGGAAACACTGATGCCTTCTAGTACATATTTATCTCGATTGAATATTGATAACATATAATTCTTGGTTATATAATTGTTTATTGGGGTAAACTTAACAACGAATTGCACGCCCATTTGTTGGCTTGTATATCTTGCCTTTTGAGCACAGATAACTACACAAAGCGTGGTTTTCTTACACGTTGTATTAGTTAAAAGTAATAATATCTCTACAAAAAAACGCGCTGTGCTCGATTATTGTGGTAGTATAAAGATTAAAATTACACTATGGCTCAATTTAAGCTTAAAAATATATTTACCAGAAAAAGAATCATTCGTTTTAGCTTGTTACTATTGGTACTGGCATTGGTAGGTTTTGCCTTTACCTTAAGCACTCCAAAAGTAGTAGCCGTAAAACAAATGAAGGTAAGCAAACTAGAGGGCAAAACTATGCACCTTGTGGCAGAAGTAGAGATACACAATGCCAATTACTTTCCAATTAACCTTCGTAAGATTCAAAATCAAATCTTTATTAATGACGAGGCGGTAGCCATTAGCCAAAAATCAGATAAGGTAACTTTAGTCTCTCGTGGTAATACACTTTTACAACTGGATGTAGCCCTCAATGTGAAATCTTTGGCTAAGGTATATGCAGCCTTGCAAAAAGAAGATGAATGTGAGGTAACAGTAAAAGGTTCTTATGCGCTTAAAACCCTGGTAAGTACGTTTAAGTTGGGCAACAGCCACACCCAAACAATTAACCTCAAAGACAATCGGGACGAAATTACCAAGTTTACCATTGGTAAAGAAGGTTTGAAGGTACAAAACCTAAAGACAAGTTCAAGTTTGGGTGGGATGAACATTTCTATGAAACTGGGCTTGAAAAATGAACATCCTTTCGACTATAAAATCAACTTTTTAGATGTAGATATTACGCCTCCTGGTAACTCAACCAAATTAGGGCACTGGCGACTACCTCGCCAAAAGGTAATTCACGCTCATACTCTTGAATATATGCCTGTAAAATTTCAAATTTCCAGTGACAAATTGCTCTCGGCCATTTCGGTCATTTATTCCAAAAAAGTAAAAGCAGTGGGAGTTTGTCAAGTAGTAATTGCAGGCGAAGTATTTGATATTCCTATCAAGCAAGCCATTCCTTTACCTGCCCATCAGTTAGTATCCAGCCAATTTTAAGTAATCTATTTTATACTCATTCCTTGTTTGGTTAAATTTCTCTTTGCCTTACGGCTTCGTATACAATGATCGCAGTAGCTACCGATACATTCAATGACCCTATATTTCCCTTAAGAGCAATTTTGGCCAAATGATCGGCTTTACGAATTAACCCTTGCGAAATACCATCCTCTTCTGATCCCATCACAATCGCAGTAGGTGCAGTGTAGTCTGGAGTATAAATACTTTCTTCGGTTTTTTCAGTACAGGCAACAATTTGTAGTCCACTCTCCTGCAAAAAAGTAATGGTTTTATCCAGGTTGGGTTCCCGACAAATGGGTAAATAATTCAATGCTCCTGAAGAAGTTTTCATAGCATCACTATTTACCTGAGCAGCCCCTTTGCTGGGAATTACAATGGCATGTATACCGGCACATTCGGCAGTACGAGCAATAGCTCCAAAGTTACGTACGTCGGTAATGCGGTCCAGTATTAAAATTAAGGGCACCTTACCTTCTTCGTATAGTTGAGGAATAATATTGCTGAGGGGTTGGTAACGAACCGCTGATATAAACGCAATCATTCCTTGGTGATTTTTGCGGGTAATGCGATTCAATTTTTCTAAAGGCACTTTAGCTACTGGAATGTCGCGTTTTTTAGCCTCTTCTAGCACATAGGCTACTTTGGGAGAAGCTTTGCTCAACTCTCGCTGAATAAATAATTTATCAATTGGTTTGTCGGCGTTGAGGGTTTCGGTTACCGACTGTACTCCAAACACAAAATCTGCTGCCACTATCTAAGAATTAAAAAAGGGTTTAAGGTTACATTGCTACATTGTCAAATGCTTAGACTTCGCTCAGGGTAGCCTGTTTCGCCATGTAACACTCAAATTAAATTTGTAAAAATACTTTTGTCTTGTTACTCAAGGTAATTTTATTGCTAAAATGTTGAATTATAGGCTACAATTACCTCATATCTTTAGCCATTTGTTGCTTCGGCTTCTTCTATTTTCTCCATAAGTTTTTCCAGGGCTTTTGGAGCACGTAGTCGTTCGTTCCGTACTTTTTCCTGTAACTTCATAAAGCCACCAATCAAAGCTTCAGGGCGAGGAGGACAACCAGGCACATATACATCTACGGGCACAATACGGTCTACTCCTTTGACTACATGGTAGCCATGTTCCCAATAAGGACCACCACAATTAGAACAAGAACCCATAGAAACTACATAACGAGGCTCGGCCATTTGCTCATATAAGCGCTTGATACGATCCGCCATTTTAAAGGTAACGGTACCAGCCACAATCATTACGTCGGATTGTCGAGGAGAGGCTCTAGGAAACACCCCAAAGCGATCTAAATCATAACCTGAGGCATAAGTACTCATCATCTCAATGGCACAGCAAGCCAACCCAAAGCCCATAGGCCATAGCGAAGACAGGCGCGCCCAGTTGATTAAATCTTCTGCCTTGGTTAAAATAATGTTGTCTTTCTCGAATTGTTGATCTAATAGCCCCATATGGTATCACTGCTTATTGATTCGTAAAGATAGTAAAAGAAATGGCTTGATATTGCCAAGCTCCAGGCCCCACTTAGAACTCAATCAAATTTAAATGAATCCCTACTGCTTGTATGTAGTCTTCGGCCTCTTCCCGGATCTCTTCATCATCGCCAGGGTAATACCAATTGATAGTGACCTTGCCTCCAAGATCTTCGTAATTCTTCAAAACCTCCAAAATTGTCAGGATTTGCTTGGAAGATGAGGTGCTAAAATAGGTCAGTTTAAAATTGAATTCGATGGGTCGTTTGGTACGGATAAAATCACGCACCCATTGAATTAGAGGTAGGTAAAACTCACGTTCGTTTTGATGGTGCGATTCGCCGCTTATGCTGCATACCCCTGTTTCTCCATCAAAGTTTACCGTAGGTGTAATATCAATTTTTTTATTGCCTTTGATAACAATATTTCTAGGTGTAAATTCTGTTTCGAAGTGGTCAGACATAAGCAAATTTTTTAATGGCGTATATAGTGGTTCTGAGTGTATTTGTAATGTACTTTCAAAATAAGCATATATTCTCAAAAAACACATACTATTTTTACTATTACTGACAAAAACAGACTTTTGTTTAATAGAGAAATCCAAAAGCCTGTTTTGTTGATTTTATCCGTTTATTTTCTCTTAGCCACTACCAAATAGCGGGTAGAGGCACAAGTATCAGCATCCTCGGGAATGGGTTGTAAACTGACGGCATCGTATACGTCTACTCCTCCATCAAACGCTTCCTCAAACAACTGACGGACCTTGCGCAAAGGTGGCAAAAATCGTTCATGTCTTCCTTCGTTGGTAATCCGCATCTTACCAGTTTTTTTGCTCACATTTACAATAGTGCTGCACTGGTACATATAGTTATCTTTTTCTATCAATTCAGGAGAACGTAAAGAGATAATATCACCACTGGCAGAGTGCATCACGTTTGGGTACCAGCGAATATGGTCAGGGGTAATAAAATCGCCAAAGAAGTACCCTCCTGGCTTGGTGATCTTGGCTACCTGATGAATCACTTTTTGTAAAAACTGATGGTCTAAATACTGAAATACATTGAGTCCACAGAAAGTAAGATCCCACATTCTAATGGCTGGGTCAAGCTCTAAGGCATTGCCTACTTCGGCGTTGATTCGGGTTTGAGCCACTTTTACCATCGCCTCCGAAATATCAATCCCGTACAAATTTTGGGTATTCATCCCCAATTCGTTGACCATAAATTGCTCCATCAACCCGGTACCACAGCCAATAGATAACAGAGTAGTATTACCAAAATTGATGTTATATTTTTCAATAAAAAAGCGCATATATTGCCCCATAAATCCATCCAGGCAAGGTTGGCCAATGACGTCATCGTATAGCTCAGCATAGGTTTGAAAATGGTCTTCTTTATTTTCAAAAGCACTTAATTCGCTTTGTAACTGCGCTGCTTCTTTGAGTTCCCAGTTCAGCAGTTTCCAAAATACCGAATGATTGTGGTGTCCTTTTTCGTCGGTGTGCTCTTCCAAATCGTCTACAAAACTCTCCCAATGTTTGGGATCAAATAAATCGTTCTCGAGTGCTTCCAGAGATTTACCGCTTTGGTTTTGGCCTGCTTTTTCAGCTTGTTGTACCCTACGCATGAGTTCTACTTGGTGACGAAGACGGGTTAAAAAATCAGGCGTTGGGCAGGTCTCTCGTTTTTTGATTTGACCTAAAGGCAGCGCAAAAAAAGCCCCTCCATCGGCTCGGTGAATGTCCTGATCATCCAGGTCAAAAATTCGGGCATCGGCCGTTACACTTTCTGTACGATCATAATTGCCATAAATATGTAAACTCAAATATTTTCCTTCGCCACTGTTACCCATTTGGTGTACCAATTGATGGCCTACCCCAATGATTTGTCCTGCTTTCATGACTTGGCGAGACAGGGTGCGTATTTCAGAATCTTGTACCCAAAAAATAGCATGTTCGGCTGCTCCAAAAGCTTGCACTGCTCCCCATTGGGCATAGCCGTGGTCATGCAATGCCGAAAAATCACCTGGATTCCAGGACATCACCATAACATCAAAGAAACCTCCATCATATAGCATTTTTCTACCATAGCAATCTTCCAGAGGATGATCATAATCGGCCCATGCCATAAGCTCTTCTTCCTGCACATTTGCTTTCTTGACAATTTGTTTTACTCTGGCTGGAGAAAGCTCTTCGGTTTCATAAATTGCCTGAATGATTTGTTGTAATGAATTTGGCAATGTTTTTATCTTTTCTAAATCAACAGTCTGATGAGAAGTAAACGTATTCATTGTACAATTCCTTTTGTTTAATGTGTCGTGTGTAGCAAGTATGTCTGTACAAAAATATAAAGCCCAATGGCTTATTACAATTAATTGAATAATCTTATACGAGAAGTCCTCAAGCTCTCTTCAAAAAATGATTTTGTAAAAAACGGAATATTCTTACGTCTATCTTTTTTATTGATAGACTTTACTTATCTTAGAATTATCAGGGGTTTAGATTGTTGGGCGTGTGGCTGCCCAATGATTAACTTACGATTTTGCGAAACATTATCTGAGAAGGATAAGTATAAAGCTTTTTAAACTTTGGTAAACATGCTACACCTGTATTTTGTAAGACATGCTGAAAGCCTAAGCAATGTAAACCATCATTTGATTGGAGGAAGGTCTAACCATACTCCACTTACTGAAAAAGGGATACAACAGGCTAAAAAACTAGGAGAAAGACTGGCTACGACAGCAGTGAAATTAGATGTGGTGGCAGCTTCTTCGGCAGTGCGTGCTTATGACACTGCCAAGATTATGTGTGAAAGAGCCAATCTTGACTTTGACCAAGTGTTGGTTTCGGACGAACTACAGGAACTATCTCAGGGAGATTGGGAAGGCAAAGTACGTAAAGAGATTTATACCCCTCAAATGTTGAGTCAAATCAACAGTAATAATTGGTTGCACAAAGCACCCAATGGAGAGTCACAAAAAGAAGTAGAAGAGCGTATGTTTGGCTGGATGGAAAAACATGTGTTTCCATTAAACGATCCTGATCAAGCGGTGCATTGTGCCATTGTGACCCACGGCAACGCCATTCGTTGTTTGTTTCGCAAGATCATGAACTCTACCCCTTCTATGACGCATCGTATCAAACTAGACAATACATCCATTACCAAGTTTCGTTACGCGGGCGACAAAGATTGGTACCTAGATTATGTAAATGACCACGAACACCTCGACAAGTCTACTTCTCCACTACATGTAGATGATCTTAATAAAAAGCATCTTCAAAATGGTCGATAAACGGAGGTAGCTCTTGGCGTAACTGAATGGCTATAATATCGAAGCGAATGTCGTGCTCCCAATTGATGTGTTCTATGTAGTATTCCGCGGTAGTCATAATCAAGTTTTGCTGGCTTTCGCTTACACCTTCTTCGGGTAAACCGTAGGCCGCATAGGATCGTAACTTGACTTCTACAAACACTAGAGTTTTAGCATCTTGTTTGGCAATAATGTCTATCTCGCCTTTTTTGTAGCGGTAATTCCGAATCACTATTTCGTACCCTTTTTGTTCCAAAAGTCGCACAGCCAGGCTTTCGCCATAGGCCCCTTTTTGTTGTTTAGAGGTTTTCATTTTTGTTAGCGGTTTTCTATGTTCAGTTCTCGTGGCAATCTTTTATTTAGAATAGCTCTCTAGATACCCCTTCCGATTTTTAATCACTTCAGGCATTTTGGCATCAACCCATTGCATGAGGTCTAGCAACTTTTCTAAATATTCGTAGCCAAACGGCGTAAGTTGGTATTCTACTCTTACAGGCACCTCAGCAAATGCTTCCCGCTTTAGGTAGCCATCCCGTTCCAGGGTTTTGAGGCGCTCAGTCAGCATTTTACTCGAGATACCATACACGTTTTTCTTCAAGGCGTTGAAGCGTAACTTTTGATGCCCTCCCAAAAAAATCATAATCAATACACTCCATTTGTCTGATACCGGGGACAACACATCCCGTATGGGGCAAACCTCGGGTGGATTGGTAGGATCGAGATGATGGAAAAGTTTTTGGATTTTTTTGCTCGTGTTATTAGCCTGATTATCAGTAACAGTTTCTGTTGGGTTACCTACATTCGGTTTCGTAACTTCTTCCATATCGAGGAGATTTCGCTTATTTTTAGGTAAAAATTTAAACTAAGTTACTAAAAGAAACTTAAACATGCGCATTCAACGATCCACCTATACTGTCCAGGGAAATAGTCTATCGGTATTGGAAGCTGGAAACCCTACTGACCCAATTGCCTTATTTTTACATGGAATCCCAGCTTCTGCCGAATTGTTTCGAGAAGTCATTGCCGAGGTTAGCCAACAGGGATGGCGTTGTCTGGCACCTGATTTACCTGGCTATGGTCATACCCAAATGGCTGATGGAACAGATTACTCGGTAAAAGGTACCGCAAAATTTTTGAACCAATGGCTACGGCAAGAAGGGTTTCAGAACATTTGGTTGGTAGCCCACGACATTGGAGGAGGTGTGGCTCAGTTGATGCTCACTGACAATGAAGATTTATTTGCCAAAGCTACTTTGAGCAATTGTATTACCGCCGATACCTGGCCAGTGCCATTTATCCAGCGATTGATCAATGTGGCCAAAATGGGTATGTTTGCACCTATGGCTCGTTGGGGTATGTTTAAAGCCCATAAGCTTTTTGATCCCTTGAAACAGTCTTTTGTACATCCTGAAGTGCTCACTGATCAAAACTTTAAGAGCGTATTTTATGATGGAAAGTTTCACGCTAAGGGCAATCGGGCAGCATTTCAAAGTTTGCTCAAATCGCTCAACCCTAAAGATACCTTGGGCAACATGGATAAGCTGGCTCAAGTACAGACTCCAGTACATTTGGTGTGGGCCATGAAAGATCCGTTTCAATCGTGGGATAAACCAGGAAGTATTTTAGAAAACACTTTTGCCAATGTAAAAGTCACCAAAATTGAAGATTCGGGGCACTTTGTCCCATTGGATGCTACCGAGGAGTATGTAAAAGCTATTTTGGAGGGGTGATTAAGTACAGTTTATTGCTCTATGGTTAAATGGTTATATTGCTCACCACGGAACAATATAACCACTTAACAGTTCATATAATGTATTTTAAAGGACTATTTAATATCAGTTTTTAGTTATAAATTTTAGACTTGACAAACTTCCCATTTTTATCATACAGCATCCACTTTCCTGCTTTTTTGCCATTGCGATAAAAGCCAACCACTTCAATATTTCCAGTATCTTGATGAAAGGTTACAATTCTACCATCTACTTTGCTGTTTTTGAAAGACCCAAACATTTGTAGTTTGTTTGCTCCTTGGGTATAAAAAGCCGAAAAAGGACCATTGGCAATGCCTTGGTCATTGACCACTTGCATTTGATTTATCTTCCCATTTTTTGCAAAAAGTGTAACTAATCCAGCCCCTTTGCCATTTTTCGTGATCACATCAAATGTTCTTTTTACCTTACCATCGGGATAGTAATCTTTTTTAACCGCTTGGGCTTGCGCTGTAACTGAAATACTTAAAAATAATCCAAGGCTGAAAAGTAGGTGTTTCTTTAGTCTCATAATAATTTCCCTTAGTGTTTGTTGTTTTAAAAGTAAAACTAGGTAATATCCCAAAGAAACGAATGCATCAATTCATCAGCATCCTGAGTGTGTATATGAAACTTATATTTGAGTTTATAAACCAAAAAAGGATGTATGACTTTTTAAAGTCATACATCCTTTTTCTCGTTTGCAATTAAAGTCTTTGCCCTACTAAGGAAACTTAGGAAACTTGCCAAAATCGGGCTTACGCTTTTCAAGGAAGGCATTGCGTCCTTCTTCGGCTTCTTCGCTTTGGTAAGCCAATCGGGTAGCTTCTCCCGCAAATACTTGCTGTCCTACCAAACCATCGTCTATCAGGTTGAATGAGAACTTGATCATTTTGATCGCAGTCGGGCTTTTTTGTAAAATTTCCTGGCCCCAGTTGTAAGCTTCTTGCTCTAGCTCATCGTGGGGATACACCGCATTGACCATACCCATTTCGTAAGCCTCTTGAGCAGAATAGTTTCGTCCCAATAAGAAAATCTCCCGAGCCCGTTTTTGCCCTACCTGGCGCGCCAAATAAGCCGATCCGTAACCTCCGTCAAAACTGGCTACATCCAAATCGGTTTGCTTGAAAATGGCGTGTTCTTTACTGGCCAACGTCATATCACATACTACATGTAAGCTGTGTCCCCCTCCTACGGCCCAGCCTGGTACTACTGCAATCACGATTTTGTTCATAAAACGAATCAGCCGCTGTAAGTCCAGCACATTGAAGCGAGAAACGCCATTCATTCCTTTATAACCACGAGCACTGCGGGCGTTTTGGTCTCCACCCGAGCAAAATGCATATTTACCATCTTTTGGAGAAGGACCTTCTCCAGTTAATAAAATCACGCCTATCTCACTACTTTCGTGCGCGTGGGTAAACGCCTCCAGCATTTCATCAATCGTTTCGGGGCGAAAAGCATTGCGCAATTCGGGACGGTTGAAAGCAATGCGGGCTACGCCATTGAGGTATTTATAAGTAATGTCTTCGTATTCTTTAATCGTTTGCCATTCTAGAGCCATATTCTTTGATGATTTATGATGAATGATTATCAAATCTTTTCCTAAGTAACAATGTCAAAATAGAGTTTTCAAATTTAACTAAGCACTTTTTAACAAAGTATGACGGTAAAGATCACAGTTAAAATGTGGAGGTTATTATGACAGGGTTACTAACCAAATTGTTTGAAAAATAAAGGTAGAAAAGTTCGTGGATATACCACAAACCTATCCTCATTTCCCAATTTCTTCTATGGCCTTTACAAACTTGTCTAAGTCGCGGGTAGTGGTATACAAATGAGGCGTAATGCGTACTCCTTTTACCGCCACATTGTTGATGGCTACGGTAAATATGCGATGTTTTTTATAGAAGTATTCGGCCAACTCGTTGGGTGTTTTTCCTTTGATGGCAATATTGGCAATGGCACAGCTTCGCTCATCTTCAAAGGGGGTATTAATGGTTACTTTCGGTAAATCTTTGACTTTATTTACCCAATAGTTTTTCAAATAGCGTAAGCGGGCTTCTTTGCGCTTGGCTCCAATGCTTTGGTGAAAACGAATGGCATTGGCAATGGTGAGTACTGCCGAACAGGGGCGGGTACCAATGCTGTCAAATTTGCGAATATCGTCTGCTGGATAGGTTTTATCACCAAATAGTGGCCATACGTTTTTAATCTTATCTTTTTTGATGTACATCATCCCCAAGCCCACTGGCGTACAAAGCCACTTATGCAAACTGGTACCCAGGTAGTCTCCACCCAACTCAGGAATTTTAAAATTCAATTGAGCAAAAGAATGTGCCGCATCTACAATGACCTCAATTCCTCGACTATGAGCCAAATCGGCCAATTTTTTGGCGGGCAATATTTGCCCCGAAATATTGATCAAGTGAGTCACTAAGATCACCTTGGTGCGTTTGGTCATTTGCCGCTCATACAAGTCTAAAATCTCTTGGTCACTCTTAGGGTGTAGAGGTAGTTCAATAATTTTGTTTTTGACTCCAAACCTTCGGGATTGTTGGTCAAAGGCGGCCAACATATTGCCATAGTCTTGAGTGGTCATAATGGCTTCATCTCCTTTTTTAAGGTCTAATCCAGCAATCACCGTATCCAGTGCCTCAGTCGTATTTCGAGTAATGGCAATTTCTTCAGGAGAACAGCCTGCTAAATCGGCCAATAATTGCTTAATACCTTGATGGTCTTCGTTTTGTCGTCGTCTCATGTAAAAAGACGGCATTTCATTGACCATTTGTACATTTTTGACCTGAGCCTCTACTACCTCGGTGGGCTGTGGGCTAAAATAACCATTCTCTAAATTGATAAAATGAGGTGATTGTACCCAGGCTTTTTGTACTTGATACCAAAAACCTTCTTCCTGAGCGGCGGCTTCGGGAGTAAGGTGGGCAATGTGTTTGGCAGCTGCTTCTACATCGGCTATCACTAATGGACTAAACCCTACTACGCTGGCTCCCAGCGAAATCTGGCCCATTTTTTTAAGGAAATTTCTTCTTTTTTCTAACATTTGTGGGGGAGATTAGATTGTACTGTTTTCCACAGAAATATAACGTATCAAAGGTAGACTCGCAAGGCATTTTTGTTATGGTCTTAAAAAGCTTAACTTGAATGCCATTCGCGGTTATCACTCATTATGGAAGAATATTACCAAAGTTTGGAAGATTTTATCATAGGGCAAATGGACCACACCCCTATGGATATTTACAATAAGGTGCGTTTGCATGGCTACATTGGCCAGCATAAAGCAGTGCAAGCAATTAGCTTAATGGCCTGTCGTCACGTGCGTCGCCTTAAAAACGTTTTTGTAGATAAAATTCCTAAGGATGAACTTCCTCCTAAGGATAACTATTTGTTGGTGGGTCCCACTGGAAGTGGCAAAACCTATTTGGTAGACATTATTTTCAATAAGATTTTAAGCTTGCCCACTACCGTCATTGACATTACCTCGTATTCCGAAACGGGTTATATTGGGCAAGATGTGGTGTCTATTCTTACTCGGTTGGTCAACGCTGCCGAAGGCAATTATGACCTGGCCTCAATGGGGGTTGTGTGTATAGATGAATTTGATAAGCTTTCTACCAGTAAAAATAGTGCAGTATTTGCTGGACAAGGCACCACCAAAGATGTGAGTGGTTTTGGGGTACAAAAAGAACTCCTCAAGATTTTGGAGGGGGCCGAGGTAGATGTACCTATGGAACTTTCGCACTCGGCTTATTCAGCCCGTGATACCATGAGCACCGAGTTTGTATCTTTTGTGGCTTTAGGGGCATTTTCGGGCATTACCAAAACCATCAATCACCACAATCAACAAATTGGGTTTGGAAGTAGTACCGAAAAATCTTACCAGGATAGCATTGCCTACAAGCTCAACGAAGCCGATTTGCGCAAAACGGTGTACTTTCAGGAATATGGCATTATGCCGGAGCTGATTGGTCGCTTTTCACGCATCATCCCTTTTCACCCTTTAGAAAAAGATCATTTGAAAAACATCTTGGTAGAAAATACCCTTAAGCGCTATGAAAAGGAGTTTAAGTTGATCAATACTTCGCTAAAAATTGATGAAGCAGTGCTGGAACAAATCGTAGATCAGGCGGTAGCAATGGAAACGGGTGCTCGCGGCCTCAGAACCTCACTTTTTAGCTACATCGAGGAGGCTTGTTTCGACCTATACTCTCACCCAGAACGAGGTGGTGGGCAAATTCATTTGTTTTTGGAGAAGGAGGAGATCAAGTGGGAGATAAAGTGAGTCTTTTCATTACTAAGTATATTTCTTTAGTCATTGTTATTAAAAGGATTTTTACTAATTTCAATCTCTTAACTTATTACAACATCTATGTACATGGATTCAACAACCAATCAAAAATCCACCAATATTCAGGATATTTTCCAAAAACATCTAAAAATCGAACCTAAAGTTGTTTCAATAGAAGCTTTATTTGGCAATGAACGTAGGCTAAAAAAGACAACATATGACCCACCATACCAACGAAACTACGTCTGGGATGATGAAAAAGCTACATATTTTATAGAAAGTATATTGCTTGGTACAGAAATTCCACCAATAATTTTTTTCAATACCGGTAAGATGATAGAAGTTATTGATGGAAGGCAGAGATACCAAACTATTAAACGATTTATAGATAAAGAATTCAAGTTGAAGAAGGGGGGATTATTAAAATTAAAAGATCTTGGAAATCAAGATTTTGATGAATTAAATGATCTTAAAGACACTTTTTGGGATACAAAGTTAAGAATTATAGAGTTTAGTTTCTCAAGTAAGGAGCTTTTCCCTCCAAGCACAGAAGATATTATTAAAAAAGAAATTTTCAAACGTTATAACTCTGGTATTACACCACTTAAATCCACTGACATTGATAAAGCCAAATATCTAGATGATGATATCAATAAATTATTTAAAGATAAACTAATTGATGACATTAAATTCAATAGTAGTGTTGTTGACGTTTTTCATTTGGAAAGTAATGCAAATGTAGAAAACACTCTGAAAAAAATTAGGCAGTTTCTCGTGTTGCATAAAATCCCCATTAGTTACTACTCTGCAATGAAAGATAAAGTCATAACTAAATTTTATGAACATCTTTCCGATAATCTATCAGATGTCAAAGTTATAAGTAACTTACTCAAAAATTTTGAGGAAAAAATAGAGACACTATCAAGAATAAAAAAACAGTTTAAAGTTTCTACTAATAGGCTTATTTTTGAATGTATATTATGGGCATTCTCAGTACTAGATGAAGAAGGAATATCACCTAAAGAATATAGTAACCCAACCATGCAAAGGGAAATAGTCGATCACATTTCAAAACATATAGATTATTTCAAACAAGAACAAAGTTCTTTTGCAAAAGAGCTAAATGCAAGGTATCAAATCACTGCTGATTTTTTTCAAAAAAAATTCAATGTTGACTTTACTTTATACTTATATAACCATCAAGCATTTAAAGAAAAAAATAGAAAATATGGTAAAGTAGAAACTGATGTTGATTCACTATCTCAATTTGAATCTTTACGATTAAACAAGCCTGATGCATCATCCAATACAATTGATGATATATGCCTTCAAATGAAGAAACAACGTTTCTTAATTCGGCCCCCTTACCAGCGAAAAGAAGTCATCAATCAAATCAAGTCATCTGGCATAATTGAAAGTATATTGCTAGGCATTAAAATACCTCCGATTTTTATTTACAAAAGAGAAGATGGTATTTCAGAAGTTTTAGATGGTCAACAAAGGCTTTTATCAATTTTAGGTTTCATTGGTAATGAATATTTAAATGAAGAAAAGAAATTTGTCAAATCAGATAAAAATAAATATTCTCTCAGACTCAAAAATGGTATACTTAAAAATCTTGAAGGGAAAAAATATGAAGATTTAGATGATTCTCTACAAGATAGAATTTTAGATTATGATTTATGGGTTGTCGAAATTAGTGAGAAGAATAACCCCAATTTTGATCCCATCGACTTATTTATAAGACTTAATTATAAACCCTATCCAATCAAAGAAAACACTTTTGAAATGTGGAATTCATATGTTGATAGAGATATAATTAAACGAATTAAGAAACTTTCTCAAAGTCATGAAAAATGGTTTTATGTTAGGAAAAATAATAAAAGAATGGAGAATGAGGATTTACTAACTTTCCTAACATACATAGAATACAGGGCTAAATCACCAAAAGTTAATGCTACCAATATTGTTGATTTTCTTGATATATATGGTAGAGGAGGAAAAATAAACTTTAGGATCAAATCTAAACAAGATATTACCAAAGTACTTACTTCTCCTAATATAAAAGAAGACTTCATCAATAGTTGTTCCCAATTAGAAACCAACTTTATTGATAAAGTCAAAGAGCTTTTAAGTGAAAATGACAATACATCAGAAGATGAATTAAGTGCTAGATTCAATAAATTATTTGGAATTGATTCAACTAAAAGAACATTTCAAAATTTTTATGCTCTATGGTATATTTTAGTTAATATTAATATTTCTTCAGTTAGAAAAAACAAACAAAAAATCAGAGATAAAATTTTTGAATTATATTCTCAAATTAAGAATGAGAACGATAAAGATAAATTCGATAAAAGAATAGAAGATTTTTGGCAAAAGTATAACAGCTAGCTATGAAAAAGACATTTAAGGAATATTATTTACCAGAAGAACAAGAATTTGATATTCTATGGAAAGAAGGAGTAATAATCTTAGACACGAACGTCTTATTAAACTTTTACCGTTATTCTCCTGAAACCACAAAAACTCTTATGCAAACATTACAAAGCCTGGATAAAAGGGTCTGGATACCGTATCAAGTTGGAAAAGAGTTTCACGAACGACGTCTAGATGTAATCAAGGAACAAAAACAAAACTACAAAGAATTAATCGATACATTAGATGAAATTGAACAAAAGCTAGCTAATAAAAGCCGTTATCCTTTTCTAAGTTCAGATATTTATAATCAATTAACATCTGTTTTCACTCACTCAAGACAAGAATTAAGAAAAACTGAAAAAGAATTTGATGCTAGGTTCTACAATGATACTCTATTAGAAAAAATCACTATTTTATTTGATGGTAAAGTAGGGCAAAAGTTAACCGATAAAAAGCTTCAAGAAATATACAAAGAAGGAGAAGTACGCTACAAATCTAATATTCCTCCAGGTTTTAAAGATGGTAAAAACAAACCTTTTCCGCAGAAGTATGGAGATCTAGTCCTCTGGAAAGAACTTATCTTATACTCTGAAAGTCAAAAAAAACCTGTGATTTTTGTTACTGATGAAAAGAAAGAAGACTGGTGGGAGAAGCACTCAGGAAAGGTAATTAGGCCGCATCAACACCTTGTAAAAGAATTTTTTGACAAAACAAAAAGCAATTTTTACATGTATAGCTCATTCAATTTTTTGAAGTATGCTAAAGTAAGATTGAATGATGAGATTGAACAAAAAGCAATAGACGAAGTTGAGGAACTTGCAAATTCGCAACTAAAGAACCAGCAGTTAAATTATTTTAAATCAAGTAAAATCCTGATTGAAATTCAAGTTAAGTCAACAAGTAAAGAACTTTATTATGAATTCATAAAGTTTATAGAAAATAAAGGGTATGAGCTCAATTACTACAATGTCAACAATAACGACGAATTCTTTACTATTTTCATTCCAGTAGGCCACCCTGATTTAATTAGACGATTTCGTGTTAAAATTCTACCTTTACTTGAAGACTATGGTTTAGAATTAGTTAGCTTTAGTAGTCATTTATCTTCAAACGATTCTAAATAAACAAAATCAAGCTCAATGCCATCACGATCATACCCGCGATCATGCCGTAAATGGCCAAGTGATGTTCGCCATACTCTCGAGCCGCGGGTAAGAGTTCGTCGAGGGAAATGAAGACCATAATTCCAGCTACCCCCGCGAATAATACCCCAAATGTAACATCGTTGAAAACGGAAGCTAACAGGAAGTACCCCACAATGGCTCCAACAGGCTCAGCAATCCCGGAAAGGAAGGAATAACGAAAAGCTTTTTTCTTGTCTTGGGTGGCATAATAAATAGGCACTGACACGGCAATACCTTCGGGAATGTTGTGGATGGCAATGGCCACCGCAATGGGAATACCCAGTTGAGGATCTTTCAAAGCGCCTACAAAAGTAGCCAAGCCCTCAGGAAAATTATGAATAGCAATGGCCAAAGCAGTAAATATTCCTACTTTATAAAGGCTTTTTCTATCTCGATACTCATCATACTTTTCCTTATCATCAATATCTTCTACTTTGATGTGTTCGTGAGGATTCTCAAAATAGGGAATAATCTTATCTATAATAGCAATCAGCAGAATCCCACCAAAAAAGGATAATACTGTGACTTCATAACCTAATTTATCGCCTAAAGATTTTACCAAGGCATCTTTTGCTTTCACAAAAATCTCTACAAAAGATACATAAATCATGACCCCAGCCGAAAACCCCAGGGCTATGGACAAAAACTTGGTATTGGTTGTTTTTGAGAAAAAAGCCATCGCACTCCCAATTCCGGTAGATAAACCAGCAAAAAGGGTAAGGCCAAAAGCAAACCAAATATTACTATCACTCCAATCCATGCGTTCAATAACTTAACAATTGGATGCAAAGTTAAATTTAATTTTTAGACTATCCTAAAAATTTTTTATGCTATAACTAAATGTTATTTACTTAGACGTTGGATTTAAGTAATGAGTATACCCTACAATAAGGCTAATGCCACGAGTAGTAGTATTTGCGGTATTGTTTAAATCACCCCTCAAATAATCCCGATCCAGTGGTGCATCAAAATTAAGGAGTTGCTCATCATCAAACGATATTCCAAAATAGTAGTTCAACCCTACGGTAATGTCACTCTGTTTTTTGTGAAAAACAACGCCTAATGATGTATGAAATAAATCCCAATAAGAGATATCATCACCTATATCTTCTGCTACTTGATCATACGAATTGACATCGGTGCGCAAACCAGCCAATAACGACCATTTTGCGTTAATTTGTTGCTCTAATCCCACCGCAAGATTTAAGACAGGTGATGCCTGACTAGCAAAGCTTAAGAATTCGTCGGTTGCCAAATCTCTAAAAATAATAGAGGGGCGCAATACTGGACGTGATTGTGGTGACAATACTTTGTATTCGTCGAGGCTATGAAAGTATTCGGCTGCAAAGGCAATTTTGGTTTTCGCCAATTCATATTCTAATCCCAACCCAACCGACAAAGGGTACTTATACACGCTAGGAATTCCATCTTGTTTATCGGTAGCTAAATAATTGATATATGCAGGCTCGGCCAAGCCTCGGTCAAGATTGGACACTGATGATTCACGTCGAGCACGGCCATTACTCAATCCGAAAGGATTGATATTAACCGAAGGAGACGTAATGGTAAGCCCTATTTTCAAAGGGTTTAGGTTCCACCGAAAACCAAGCTTCCATACTGCCTTAAAGTTATCAAAACTCATTTCGTATTCATCTCTGACTACGGCAGTGTAAAAATTATTAAAATCGGTCGTTACTGCCTCTCCAGTAACAGTGGCTTTAAAGTTTTGAAAGCGATATCCTAATATTTGAGTCAATCCAATAGAAAATTTGTCTGAAACCTGATAAGCCAGGGCAAGTCCTACCCATTGTTCATTAGCTCGGCTCAAATAACTAGCTGTTCCGATAAACTCTTCTACTCCTTGAATGCTGGGAATGGCATCAAATACTTTCTCATGACGTTCATCAAATTTTAAAAAATGATAAGCTCTGGTCATGAGCATATAACCTGCTTTTAATTTAGGGTTTTTAAAAGAAATGGTACCACCAGCAAATTGAGGATATAAATCAAAACTGGATGAATTAATATCGATGCCATTTCCCAAGCCATTTTTTACATTGAACCAACTCGCTTGATAAAGGTTGGCATTGAGCGAAATGGTATTAGTTAATCCAGCTACTGCCGCTGGGTTGTAATAAATAGCACTATTGTCATTCACTCCCGCAATTACAGCCCCTCCCATTAAACTAGAGCGTGCACCGTACTGATTGGCCCAATAATGATTTTGCTGAGCATTACTTACACTTAGAGTCAACCAATACAATAAGCATTGACTGAGCCAGAAAACTATACTTCTTATCATTTAATTTGCTTTATGTTAGTTATATTTAATCTATTTCATTTTCTATAAATGACTCAATAATCTCAATAAAATAACAAGTAAGCAAATGACCAATGTATAATTTTAATAGTAAGCTTGTATAAGATGGGCAAAATTGGCAGACAACAACTCACAAAATACCTTTATGCCATAAAGCTAATAAATCCATCGTGATGGCTACACTGTAATGCAACAATACACCTAGCCACACGGAATTGTTTTTAAGGCTAAATGTGGCCAATACCAGCCCAGCGATGATGGCTCCAAAGGTTTCGGGCATTGGTTTTTTGAAGTGAATCATACAATAGGGAATCATAGCTACCCAAATACTATAAGCCCCTAATTGTTTCTTAATACCGTGTAACAAAAAACCACGAAAAAAGAACTCTACCGCAATGAATTGAATGAGGTACATCAATTCCCACAATAAAAAGTAATATAGCCAGTTGGCGTGTATTCTAGGTTGATAAAACGGATATTTGAGCAAAAACATTTGTGAAGTAGCCACAAGCATAACCAATGGTAACATCACCATAAAACAACTGGCATAGAGTAGTAAGTCTTGTCGAGTAGCTCGTGGTTTCCACCCAAATTCCGAGCGTTTTTTCTTCATTCCCCACTTAATGTAGGCCAGAGGAATGATTAGGTAACTGATAATGTTTATTGTAACCCAATACATCACACTCACCCACTTAGGATTGACATGACGATGGTAAGCATCCCAAATTTGCTGGGAGGTTGCTTTGCCCAATAGATTCTCGATGAGTTTCATCATCCCCTTGAAACTACTGGCATATTCAGCGATTACTAAGCAAATCGCGGTAACGATAAATATTCCAACTACTTCGCGATGAAAACCATAGGCTGGAGTAGGCTCTTTTTCTTGCTCCACTTTGCGCCACGTAGCCAAAAAAACTGTTTGCCAAATTTTTTGTAATAGTTTTACAGGGTTCATCGTTTAAAAATGTTAAATCAATTTTGTGGAACAAAGGATTTTACCCTAATCTTTTAACTTGCAGCCTGAAAACTCATTGATTATGATAGAAGCTAGAGGCATTACGAAGTCTTACGGAAAGAAAGATGTTCTGAAAGGAATTAATTTGCAAGTAAGCAAAGGAGAAATTGTATCTATTGTAGGACGCTCGGGAGTAGGCAAAAGTACCCTTCTGCACGTATTGAGCACCTTGGATGTAGCCGATGAGGGCGAAGTATGGATGAATGGCCAGGATATTAACCGCTTGAGGGGCAACAAATTGGCTAAGTTTCGTAATGAGCATATTGGCTTTGTGTTTCAGTTTCACAATTTATTGCCAGAGTTTAGCATTTTAGAAAATGTATGTTTGCCCGCTTTTTTGTCCAAAAAGTCGCGTAATGCCGTAGAGGAAAGAGCTATGGAGTTATTATCTATACTAGGCATCAGTGATATTGCCCCCAAAACACCCGCTCAGGTATCTGGTGGAGAGCGTCAACGTGCTGCCATTGCCCGGGCTTTGATCAATGCACCTACTGTGGTATTTGCCGATGAACCCAGTGGCAATTTAGATACTGAAAACTCTCAGGAATTACATAAATTATTTCTAAAACTAAGGGAAGAATTTCAACAAACTTTCGTAGTGGTAACTCATGATGAAAATCTTGCTGAACTTGCCGACCGAAAAATTGTGATGGTAGATGGCGTCATTGTATCCACTCCAGAAAGATAGCCAGAAGCTTAACTTTGTTAAACCTTCGTTAGTTTTAATTTACTTTCAGAACGTAACTAATTGATTATCTGAAAGTTTTAACAAAACACCTCCTACTGTTTAATTTGTAATATTCAGCTTATTTTGTTTTTTTTGTGGTTGATTTAGCGCGTTGATGTGATATGATAAAACCCACCCGAACATTATTATTAATGGTTTATGTTGCAGCCATTTTGGCGGTGGTTTCGTTTCTGGTACCCAAAGAGATGAAACTCAGCGACAATCAGGTCATTCGTTTCCCTCAACCCTCGGACGTGCTTCCTGCCGAAAAAAAGACTTACAAAAATATTAGTAACATTACTAATAAGTTTGACCCTACCAAGTCTAATAGCAAAGGCAACCAGGGAACATCTTCAGGTAATAAAGGAACAACCGCTAATAATGGTAGCAGTGACTCTACTGGAAGCAAAGCTGGTACTGATTCTACCCGGAAGAAATTACAGGCCTATACTCCGCCCGATTCATTAAGATTAAAACCAGAACTCAAGATACAGTTTCCAGAAGGACAAGATACGGTACTTTATGCTTTCTTTAGAGCACTCAATACTTTGCAAAATAACACAGCCCGCAAAGTAGTACGGGTGCTTCATTATGGAGACTCTCAACTGGAAGGTGATCGTATTACCAATTTTTTACGAGGCAAATTCCAAGAACAATTTGGTGGAGGTGGGGTAGGTATGCTAGACATTGTAGATAAGTTGCACACCAAAACCGCTTTTTATCAAAAAGCAAGTCCCCGTTGGATTCAATCTTCTTTCTTTGGTCGAGGTTTTCGCCGAACCAACTCCAAATACTATGGGTTATTGGGCAAATACTATCGTTTTTATAACCCAGCTTTAGGTTATAAGGAAGGTGAGTATAATTTTTCAGAACCACAGCCGTTATTCAGAAAAGCGAGTTATGCGCTTAAACCTCTAAAAACTACCCGCGTTTCTGCGTCGGTCACCTACACTACTTTACCTTCGGCAACTCTCAAACAAAGAGCCGTACAAAACATAAAAGTGCTCTATCGGAGTTCTAAAGGGCCTTTTAGCTTACAAATTTTTGCAAAAAATGACTCTTCAATCAGGGTAAACATACCTGCTTCTGATGAGTTCGATTATTATGAGCACAAGTTCTCTAAACCATTAGAGACGGTGCAAATAAAGGTAACAGGAAGCAAAAGCCCTCAAATTTACGGGGTAGCCCTGGATGCCAATCGGGGAATCGCCTTTGACAATATTCCTATTAGAGGAAGCTCAGGCGTAGAATTTACCCGTATCGAGAAAGAACATTTTCGAGAGCAAATCCGCAAAATGAATGTAAAGTTCCTCATTCTGCAATTTGGCGTTAATATTGTCCCTAATGTAATGAGAAATTATGGATGGTATGAGAAGATGTTCTACCAACAGTTGATGTTCCTGAAAAGCCTCGATCCTAATCTTAGCATCTTGGTAATTGGAGTATCGGATATGTCGCGTAGAGTAGCTGGCGGGTATGAAACTTACCCCAATGTGCCGCTTATTCGTGATGCGCAAAAAAATGCTGCATTTAAAGCAGGATGTGCCTTCTGGGATTTGTATGAAGCAATGGGAGGCAAGAATTCAATGCCAAGTTGGGTATTTAATAAACCTCGACTGGCAAATTTAGATTTTACTCA
>DMXI01000005.1 GCA_003483885.1 Microscillaceae bacterium | reverse complement strand
TTACATTTTTAATTTAAAAAACCTCGCTTCGCGCCATTTTTTCACTTCTAAAGATATTTCTCCTGAATAATAGGAATCGTCTCCTGAATTTTGGAAGCTTTTACTGGTTCGCCAATGGTATAAAATTTCCACTTACCTTGTTCACGGCGTAGCTTACCCATGACCATAGACACATAGCCGGTAAACGAAAACTTAAAAGAGAGATTATAAGTCGCAAACACCGAATCTACCTGTTCTTCGTTGCCTTCGAAAATGCGAATTTTTGAATAAGGAATTTTGGCAAAATCTTGCCCATTGTAGGAGTTGAGGTAAAAAACCACTTGATCTACCTGGGGATCAATCTTGTTGAGGTTAATCTTAATAATCTCATTATCGAGATCGTCATCCCCGTCCAGATCACCGATTCGATCATCGCCACTATGGACAATAGCGCCATCGTCGGAGCGTAGTTTATGATAATAAATAGTATCCAATACCTTCTTGTCCTTGTCAAAAGTACTCACACTTCCGTCCAGGTCTACACTTTCTCTTTTTTTGAAAAGTCCAAAAAAGCTGGTATGCAAAATAGCGCCCCAGTTGAGGCCAATACATACTTCGTTGAGGTATTTGCCTCCTTTTTCCAGGGAAATACTACTTCCCTTTTTTAGCAGAATACCATCAATATTTTCAGTGCCTGTAATTTTCATGAAATCTTAATAAAAAATAGATGATAGATGATTAGGTTGAAAAAGCAGCAAACGTCCTTTTATACAACAACAAAACTTGTGATATGTTAAAAACGCTTGATTTACAGGGTTGAATGTAAACGTCTATTGATAAATGATAGGTAGGTTTGATTAGTTTTCTTGTGCAAAGTATGGGTCTGAATTGCTAAAAAACAAGAAATATCTTGAGGAATACTAAAGATACTTTTCTTGAATAATACTGATCGCTTTTTGCAAACTATGCGTTTCCAGTGGCTCTCCGATAGCCATAAACTTCCAATTTTGTTTGGTACGTACCAATTTGCCCAAGAGCATGGTTACTTTCTTGGCAAAAGCATCGTCAGCTGAGAGGTTAAAAGTGGCCAGCACATCCTCTACCCGGTTTTTGTTCCCTTCAAATATGCGAATTTTTGAATAAGGAATACTGGCAAAATCTTGCCCTTTGAAAGAATGCAGGTAAAATACAATTTGTTCAATATCAGGAGACACTTGGTGCAAGTTAATTTCAATCACCTCATTATCCTTGCCATCGTCTGGGCCAGCATCTCCTTCCAAATCGTCTCCACTATGCACAATAGCCCTATCGTTAGAGATTAACTTATCAAAGTATACCGTATCTACCTTTTGATTAACACTATTAAACATCATTACGCCACCATCCAGATCGACAGCTTTGGGGCCGCTGAGAAGGCCAAGTAATGTCTTTTTTTGAATAGCGCCCCAGTTTAAGCCAAAGCATACCTCTTCCAGTATTTTGCCTTGTTTTTCAAGCGAGATAGAAGAGCCTTTTTTAAGATTGATCCCAGTTTTTTTGTTGAGTGAAATGCCCATAGATTGAGTAGTTAGGGTTGTTTTAGTAATCAAATAATTTCAGAAAAGTGTGGAGGAATGTGCACAAAAAAACACACGCAAAAAGATACATGTGTTTTTCAGAAGTTTTAAAGGTATTTTGATTGTATTAAAGGAATAGTATCCTGTATTTTCTTTGACGATACCGCCTCGCCAATGGTTTCAAACTTCCAGTTGTTTCGGGTACGTACCAATTTGCCCAAAATCATAGATACATTCCCAGCAAACGAAGGATCGGCCGATAAATTGAAGGTAGCAAACACATCGTCTACCCGGTTTTTATCCCCTTCAAATATTCGTATTTTAGAGAAAGGAATCGTGGCAAAATCCTGCCCGTTATAAGAGTTGAGGAAGAAAACAATCTGCTCTACTTCCGGAGCTACCTGTCGTAGGTTTATCTCTATTACCTCATTGTCTAGTCCGTCGTCTGCGCCTACATCCCCGCTGCGGTCGTCTCCACTATGGATAATAGATTTGTTGGCAGACTCTAGTCGAGCATAATATACCGTTTCCAGCTCGTTGTTGTCTTTGTCAAACAATGACACACTTCCATCTAAATCTACCCCTTCGGCAGTTTTGAGCAGGCCAAACAGTGCTTTTTTCTGAATAGCTCCCCAGTTAAGCCCTACGCAGACTTGTTCGAGCAATTTGCCTTGTTTTTCTAAGGAAATAGAAGATCCCTTTTTTAGATTAATTCCGGTTTTCTTATTTAGTGATATAGACATTGATAAATGATGAGTTTTTGGTTTTTGATATGGAAATCAACTTGACTTCATTGATTAGGTTGAGAAGTTTAGGGAGGATTCAATAAATAGTCTCCCCATTAGAGCCAGGATACTCCTTTAAAGAAGGCATTGAGCCTGTTGTACACAACAAACTCAATACCCACGTTTTTTAAGCATAAGCATCTACATAACCCTGTAGGCCTTGGTTGGAGCCAATACCCGAGGCTACAAAATGCCATTCATCGCCTTCTTTTACAAGTTTGCCAAATTCTATATCGGTATTGCTACCAAATTCGGCATCCAGATCATACCGCAAGATTTCGCGCTTGGTGCTCACATCCAAAATACGGATGTAGGCATCATCGAGTAGGCCAAAGTTATGACGGCGTGCGTCCGCTTCGTGAATACTTACAGTAATTAAGATATCGGTTACAGCACTGTTAATGAGTGGCATATTCGCCAAAATCATCTCATCGTCTTCATCTCCTGTGCCAGTACGATTATCACCAGTATGCTGGAGTGCTCCATCGGGTGATTTTAAGTTATTGTAAAAGACAAAGTACTCTTCTGCAATGAGTTTACCATTATTACCCAACATGAACACCGAGGCATCTAAATCAATCGAGTTACCAGGTTTTACCTCCCAGCCCAAGCCAATCATTATTTTTTCTAAGCCAGGTTCTTTTTTAGTGAGGTTAAACTTTCCTCCTTTTTTAAGCGATATAGCCATGTATTGTAAAAAATTAGGTGAATTAATAAAGTAAGTTGAAATGTATAGAATGAATATAAGAATAATTGTACCCCAATCAGCCAATTCGTTGTGATTTCAAAAATTGCCCATTTTTTCCTCAATTGGCTGATTTTTGGGGTATGTATTTAAAGCTTAAGCATAAGCATCTACATAACCTTGCAGGCCTTGATTAGCACCAATACCTGAGGCTACAAAATGCCACTCGCCATCTTCTTTGATGAGTTTACCAAACTCTACATCAGTATTATTACTAAACTCGGCATCCAAATCATACCGCAGGATTTCACGTTTGGTACTTACGTCCATAATACGAATATAAGCTTCATTTAACAAGCCAAAGTTATGACGACGCACATCGGCTTCATGGATGCTTACCGTCACCAATATTTCATTAACCGCAGGGTTAATCAATGGCATATTTGCCAAAATCATCTCATCATCTTCATCTCCCGCACCGGTACGATTATCGCCAGTATGCTGGAGCGCCCCATCGGGCGATTTCAGATTATTATAGAATACAAAGTATTCGTCGGCAATGAGTTTGCCGCTGTTGCCCAGCATAAATACTGAAGCATCCAAGTCAATAGAGTTGCCGGGCTTTACTTCCCAGCCTAAGCCGATCATTATTTTTTCTAATCCGGGTTCTTTTTTGGTAAGGTTGAATCTCCCCCCTTTTTTAAGCGATATAGCCATGTATTATAAAAAAATTATGTTTTGAATAAATGAAAATTAAGTGAGTATAAGCGCATAGCAATAGTGTTGAAGTACTTAAAAACTCCACTATTGGGCACTTACCCCAAAATAGGTAAAAGTTTAATCATTAAAAAAGTCGTCTATTTTCTTTTGATTGGCCGATTTCGGTGTTTGATCTGATTCTTCTTGTGAGGAAGCGTCTTTTGAGGACGGTTTATCTGATTGAGTAGCATCTTTATCTCCAAAAAAGTCATCAAACAAAGTTTGTTTATCGCCTGATTTGTTCTCTGAATCTTTCGGCGTATCCGCTGAACTTTTTGGAGTAGTTTGCTGTGCAAAGTCATCTAAAATTTGCTGACTTTTACTTGTTTCCTGAGTAGGGGCTGGGGTATTTTCTACATGCGTGTTTTCAAAGAAAGTTTGAAACTGATCAGATTTTTTATCGGATGACTCAGGCGTAACATTTTGTTGCATGAGTGCCTCCATCAGTTTTTGTTTTTTGGCTTGATAATTTTTTTGTCGAGTTTTACTCAACTGTTTTTCGTGACTGGTATTTCTGTCAAAAATCTGGTTAATTTTCTTAAAGCGTTGTGTGTCTCGCTCTTCCTGTAAACGGCGTTCTTCGGCTGCAATATCATCCTGAAGCGAAGCCATACCTGCTTGGGTTTCCATTTGGTCAAATTCCTCCTCATCCAGGCTTTGTAAATCATTGACTAATTTGGCTTCCAGTTCAATTTCATTCAGTTCATCTTCAAAAGCCTCTAAATCAGCGCTTTGGTTTAGCTCAGTCAAATAAGTACCCAGTTCTTTCTGCGTTTTGGCGTTTTCCAATTTAGCCTTTAGAATCACTTCCTTAGAGCGCAACTCCTGAATTTTAAGACGCATTTTTTCAATTTGCGACTCAAACTGATGCACCGTACCCGAGACATTGGTATACAATACCTGATATTGAGCAGCTTGTTTTTCGGCTAGATTTTTTTTGCGTACCAATTCCTGGGCCTGTATATCTTGCCCTTTTTTGCTGGCTTCCATCGCTTGGCGATAAAGATCTGCCGCGTTACGCTGATAGCCTAACAATTGTGCCTTAATATTTTGTTGATTGTCAGAGGTTTGTTCAAGAGAAGACTGAGTCTTTACAATAGCTTCCTCTAGTTCTTGAATGGTAATCTCGATGAGTTCAGTGGGTGCTTGTTCGGGAACATCATCATTATCTTCCTGATCGTTGTCGTCAGAATTTTTTATAAATTTAGAAAGGGTTTTGTTGAGCTTAGACCACATAAGGTATTTTGTGAATTAGATAGTATACCTTACATTACGTAAGAATGTGCCAAAAAGGTTTTATAAAATTTGGATTTTTTAAAAAAATGTTGTAAACAAAATAGTGATCTATAATTTCAATCCCACCACCAATATATCATCTCGTTGCTCCATTTTACCTTGGTGGGTTTCTAATTGAGTTTCCAAAGATTTTTTTTGCTCCGCCAATGGGAGAGTGTGGCTTTCAAATAATAGTTGCTCAAAATTCTTGGAACCAATTTTTTTCCTTTTGAAGTTGTGTTGGTCCACAAACCCATCTGTACATAAGTAAATATAATCGCCTTTTTGCAAATGAATCACCTGGTCGGTAAACTCAGGATTTGGGAAACCTATCGAGTAACGATCACCTTTTAGTTTTTGGAGACAATCAGTCCCTTGAGATACGTAATAAAATGGGCGTTTAGCGGCGGAGAAGGTAATCTCTACTGGGTTAGACTTGTTTTCCCAGGTAATTAAAGCGAGATCCATCCCGTTTTGATAACCATTTTCTTTTTGTTTGAGTACTATTTCTACTTCACGGTTGAGCCTGTTCAGTATTTCGGCTGGGCTCTTGATTCTTTGTAATTGTACGATTTGTTTGAGCAAGTTATTGCCAATCAAGCTCATAAAAGCTCCGGGTACTCCATGACCTGTACAATCTACAACTGCTAAATATACTCGGTTTTGGATTTTTTCTAACCAATAAAAATCTCCAGAAACGATGTCTTTGGGACGATAGAGAATAAAATGCTCTTCACCCAAAAGGTGGGTCATTTTGGCTACATCTGGTGCAATAGAAGTTTGAATGTTCATGGCAGCCTTGATGCTTTGGTGGATTTTCACATTTTGGCGATTAAGTTGTGAGTTTTTTTCTTCAATCGCATCCTGGTGTGCCATAATCTCCTCTTGTTGCTGATGCAGCTCCTCATTTTGAGAGATAATTTCCCCGTTTTGTTCCTCTATCTTTATATTTTGTTTTTGCAGTTTTCGCTTGTTTCTTCGGGTATTGATCAGCCCTAGAGTTACCAACACCAAGATAATTCCAATCAAAACAATTGCACCCACTGCGTATCTTTCCTGAAGCTTCTGTTGTTCAATCTTTTGTTGCTGAATCTTTTTTTCTGACTCAAGCTTGGCTAATTTTTGACGGTTTTGAGCCTCTTTAATCTTTTGTTCAGTATTTTTTCGTTCCAGCTCCAGTGTAGCCAGTGTTTTATCTTGGGCAAGCTTCGCTTCTCTTAGTTTTCCCTGGCTAATCAACAGTGCTTGCTGTTGACGAACTTTATCCAATTGTGCCCGCTGAAAATTAGCTACATCCAGTTCCTTTTCTTTTTTGTATAGTGCCAATTGTTGTTGTTGGAGCTTCAATAGGTTATTTTTGAGCGCTAAATCTTTCTGTTGCTTTTCTTGTTTGTCTTTGAGTTGCTGCAGCTGAAGTTGTTCAGCCAATAAGTTTTTAATGCGTCGCTCTTGCTGGTTCATCAAGGCTTGGTTATAAGAAGCCTGTTGCTCTGTTTTCTTTTGCTCGTCTTGTATTTGTCGGTATAAGGCCCGGTACTTTTGTTTATACTCCCGTACTTTTTTGTTATTTCCTTCCTGCGCGTAAATTCGGGCCAATAAGTCATAACTAGTCAGTAATACACCCCAGGCACGACGAGGTTGGGCAATCGCAATGGCTTGCTCTACTTGCTTGAGTGCCTGAAAGTTGTTGCCACTCAAATAATAATTAGACCCAGCATAGTTATGAATTTCAGCTTGTTTCACACTATTGTCGGGTGCTATTTGAGCCGCTTGTTGAAAATATTTTCGAGCTCGGTTAAAAGATTCCTGATTGGTATAGGCAACACCAGTATTGACTAAGAGCGTAATTTTTTCTTTTTCAGGTACTGTAAGTTTCTTTTTTTTGAGCAACTCTGAGGATAGGCTAAAGTAGCTCAACGCGGTTGGTAAGTCGTTGCGGCGCTTGTACAAGAAGCCCAAATCATTGTAAATGCCCGATACCTTGGGTATGTTTCCTGATTTTTTGTAGAATTTTAGTAGGGTAAGGTTGTATTTGATGGCTGGCGCATATGATTCTCCGATAGATGCCACCAATGCTAACTGCTCAAGAGTTTGTATAACTTGTTGCTGGTTGCGTTGTTTGCGGTGCATCGCCAGGAGCTTTTCATAAAATAATTGCGCTCGATTATAATCTTTGAGAATATAATGACAAAAAGCAATGCTTTCAACATTGACAATATTATCCGGAAAACGGTTTTTATTACGTGATTGATAAGATTTGCGAAAATATTGTAGGGCTTTTTTGTAGAGCTTATACTTCATAAAAAATAAGCCCATTTGATCATGTACTTTTACAAGTTGGGTAAGGTTGTTGTAATTTTGGCAAAAGCTCTCGGCCTGGAGGTAATAGCTCAAAGCCTCCGAAGTTTTATTGGTCTGGGTATATAGTTTACCTAGTGAGAGCAATACTTTGACCTTGCTTTGTACAAACAAATGCTGGTTAGTCAATTGCAAGGCTTGCTTACCCAGATTGATGGCTTGAGTATATTGCTTTTGGGCAATAGCCGTCTCTAGTTGTTGATGGAGTTGCAACACCTTCAGCGAATCCGCTTTTTTGTCAGTGTTGTTCTGAGCAGTGGCTGTGCTCATCCAAACCCAACAAAAACAAAATAGCATGGTTTTGAGTGGAATAAATATACAATAGTTTTTCCTTGAGTAATTCATGATTGCCTAAAGTGTAATGGTAAGCCCTGCCAAATAGAATGCTGGTGCTTGATCAGCAAAAGCAAACTCTCGGTTTGTATCGTTCAAAGCATTTCTCACATTTAAAAATAAACGATTATCTTGCCATACTTTGTATGATACTTTGACATTTAATAGGGCTTTAGCCGGAATCGTTAAAGCTTGATATTTTGTATTAATACTATAATCTTCATAAAAATATAATTGGGTATTTACATTCAATCTATTTAAAAGTCCTTCATAATTTAATTGGAACCCACCATAAAACTGAGGTGTCTGTCCAAAACCTTCCTGACTAAGTTCAGTAAGTGTTTGCCCTGACCTCTGTAATGTGATAAAACCTCCTACCTGGAGCTTGTTTAGCCATACACTTAGCTCGGTAGTAACTCCCGCCTGAGTAAGATCCAACACCTGGCTTTCGGGCAAAGTGCTATTAAGCATGTTAGTACCCTCAAAGTTAGAATAATGATACAAGCCCTGATTAAGAAAAACCTCTACAGAAGCTTGAATTTTGGCCAATATCTTGGCACTCCATCCCAACTCTGCTACACTAGAGCGATTGGGGTTGGTATTTGGCAAAATGGTGTGTCGGATATTTTGGCTTAACTGGCGGCGGAGAGGAAGTGCTTCATTATAAGTATAACTAGCCCTTATCAAATGATAGGCCAGTTTGTAAGTAGAGCTTAACTGATACGATAGAAAAGGTGTAGAGGCCTGAGCAAAAATATCGCCTCGAAGTGATGCCAACACCCGCAAGCGAGGTAAAGGATTAAGTTCCGTCTTTAAAAAAGCATAATAATTAGTAAAACTAAGACTTGAGTCAGTATCATTTACTGGGGTGTAACTGCTTTGCATAAAACCTATTCCCGGCTGGAAGTCTATTTTTTTATAGCGTAATTTATAATCAGCCGAAGCTTGTAGTTGCTGAGTTAGAAACTGATGACCAGCGTATCCTAAGGCATAATCTGTTTCACCTGTGCGATAAGCAGCAGTTAGATGCAACTTATAAATATAAGCGTTGAGGCTGGCAGATATGCTATTGCTTTTTCTTTGAGTAAGCGCAAGCGTATCATCGGTTTGGATGGTTTGTATGTGGGATTGTTGGTAATGTAGTCGAGTGTGTACCGACACCTGATCGTTAGGCGTATAAAAAGTGAAAGCATTGATACCCAATCGTTCTTGTCCTAGTTTGGTATTAAGGTTAGTTTCGGCTACATTTTGCTTAAAAAACAGCAAAGAATCGCTGGCCATAAAACGACCTTGACTAAGTAAGTAATAATCATCCTGAAAGCGATTCAAAAAATGATAATGACCTGATACTCTAAAACGAAATTGGTCAGAAATTCCGGCACTTAATGAGGCACTGTGGAGATACGATAAATCCTGATTATTACCCTGAAGGTTATAAGCCGCAGAACCAGCCTGACTATTCAGAGAAAATTTGAGACTATTGTCTTGTACCTTTTTAGTAAATATATGTATCACACCCGCGATAGCTGCATTGCCAAAAAATACAGTAGAAGGCGTTCTGATTACCTCTATGCGTTCTACGTCGTAAATGTCTATCGGAAGCGTTTCCCATACTGTACCCGAAAATAAATAGTCATATTGAGGTACATGATCTATTACCACCAGCAATTGCGCATTTTTATTGTCCTGAAGCATACTGTTGGGGGGAGTAATATTTTGGCGTAAGTATACCTCATAGTTACCATTTGTTTTTTGAGTAACCCATACACCTGGCACCAGACGAAGTGCTTCAGGAATATTAAGTGCGCCGCTACGTTCCAGCATTTGCTGATTAATAACTGTAGCCGAAACTGGGGCTGACAAATAGTCCTCCAAAGTCTTAGTAGCCGAATAAATCTGTGCCTTTTTAAGCCCTCTTACTTTTAGGTTTAGCATGTCTTTGCGCACGGTAAACCTTAGCCCACCTGTGCTATCTGGAGTTTGCGCCCAAGAAGGCCCACCTATTATGAGGCTAAAGAAGGTTATAAATAGAAAAAAATATTTCATAGTTCGTCAAAATAGGATCGCTAAAAAATACATCCAGTGAAAGTATAATTCACTGAATAATAAGCATCCTGAGCAGTAGCAATATCTTTGCTGTTATAATTAAAAATGAACACCTCTGCAGTTGTTCCACCAACTTCTTCTTTGATCATATTATTGATGGGTAAGAAACCGCGCCATTCTGCAGCCAATGAAAATGAAGTAGAAGTCCACTGATCGCGAGAAACAGCAATGAAGAAACACAAGTCTTCCTGGTCGAATAGGGCATAAGGACTTAGTTTATCATCGTAAGCATACCTTCTGATAAGCGCATTGCTTTGGTTCCTTACTTCGGTAACGTTACCCTTACTGTCATAAGTATAATTAAACTGTCGGGTAAGCGTGGTGGCGGTTTGGTCACTGTAGGTATTCCAGGTTATGCGTTGGTTTTGGGTATTGTAGGCAAAAGTCCACAATTCCAAAAAGCTCCCTGAACCATTAGTTTGGGTCACCGAGGCTAAGCGTCCATTAGCATCATAATTATAGGTGTAAGTATAAAAAGTAGCCGCATTGAATACCAATCGTACATTTTGAATGGTATTGTTTGCATTATAGGTAACCAAGTATCTTAAGTCTGTATAATCAAAATAGTTGATCTCCGTAATACGATTTTGTGCATCATAAGTGAAGCGTTGATCGTAGGTTTGGTTGGTTCCACCTGTGAAAAAAGTGAGAGTTTCTACTTTACATCCTGCTGTTACACAAGGGTTTACTTGTACTACATTCGAGTAATCTGATACCTTGCTGAGTCGCTTGGAGCGCAAACGATAGTAGTAGGTTTGACGGAAGTCTAACCCATCTATAGTAACTGAAGTACCTGCGACTTCCTTGGCTTGGTAGCCGCTTACGAAGTTGGTAAAACTGGCATTGGTAGCCACATCTAATAAGTACAGGCTAATGTCAGTTTGGGCTTGCCAATTGGCAGTAAATTCAAATACCTTTTGGTTAGAAGCCGGATCAGCTATTGGGGCAGGTAATAATCCTGTAACTACCAAAATAGTATTGGAGTAGTCAGAAGTGGCATTTAAACCTTGAGCTCTTACCCGGTAATAGTAATTGGTACTGGCATCTACCGATTGAATAACTTCTGAATTGCCAATAATAGCTTTTCCATTGTAGCTGGGAAGTATTTGAGTAAAATTTTCGTCTAACGCTACATCAAGCAAATAAGAAGAGGCACTGGGTACTGTATTCCAGTTTGCCTGAAAACTACCACTCTGTACATCACTGGCTTTGGTAGCCACTGGAGCTGCCAGGTTTGTAGTGGTCACCGTCATGATATCTGAATGATTAGAGGTAGCATCTGTATTGACTGCTCTTACTCTATAAAAATACTCAGTATTTGCGTTGAGGTTAGGTACAACTACACTATTGGTACTGACTACTCGATTGTCGTAACCTGGGAGCATTTGTTGGAATAATGCATCAGAGGCCACATCAATTCGGTAAGAAGATGCCTCTGTCATGGCGGTCCAATTTGCTACAAAACTAGTGAGTTCGACATTAGTAGCAGGTAATACTTCGGGGCGAGGCAGAGTACTGGTAAATACCGATTGTATATTGGAATACTCGGAAAAAGAACTGGATTGTTTGACTTTTAACCGATAAAAATATTGTTTATTGACTGTTACATTGCTCACCAACAACGAGGTGTCAGTAGGAGTTACTTCTACACTATCATAATTGCTTACTGGACTACGAAACTTTTCATCCAATGCTATTTCTACAATATAAGCAGTTACGATGGGCATTTGCTTCCATGATACTCTAAAACCTGTAGCACTTACTTCAGTGGCAGGGTATACCAGAGGTTTATCCAATGCCTCAGTAGTGACATCAACCGTATTAGAGTTTTGGGAGGTTTGATTAGAAATATTGGCTCTTACCCGATAGTAGTAAGGGGTATTAGCCTCTAAGCCACTTACAATGATCGATAAAGACTCTACTTGTTTGTCGTGATAGTTACCTACAAACTGAGTAAACTCCTTATCCAAAGCTACATCTATCTCGTAGCTGGTAGCACCAGTTACTTTTTCCCATTGGGCCTGAAAGCTAATAGCAGTTACCTGATCAGCGGGCTGGGCGTTTGGTAATGGTAAAATAAATTCTTTTTCAAA
>DMXI01000090.1 GCA_003483885.1 Microscillaceae bacterium | reverse complement strand
TGAAATACCATCAAAAGCCCCTCTTAGTCTCCCCAATCGGGGAGAAACAGTCGCGGACAAACTATTGCGAGTAACGTTCCTCCCCTCGGGGAGGTTAGGAGGGGCTTAGCTGAAATATTGACAATCTCAATAAAAATTAGGGGAAGAAATTCATCAATTCTGAACACTCTACCTGACAGGTTTTTAAAACCTGTCAGGTCTAAAGCTATACTAAGCTCGTCGCTGTGCTTTTTCCCACACCACACTTTGCTGCCCTTTGAGATAGCGCCACAAGCCCAGAAATACCGAAAGGTTCATGACCACGAAATAATAAGGTACGAACAGGCCCTTGATTTTAAAGGACCTGTTACGTACCCTCCAACCGCCTAAGGCCAATACATAAAAGCTAATTTGCAAGCCCCAAAGTAATGCGAATAAGGGCGAAGAAGTAAAGGCGAGCCATCCGTTGGCAACAAAAGCCAATACCAATGCCAATGGCGCTAAAGTCCAGCGCAATACCCGATGCGATACATACTGAAAACTAAGCCAACCATAGCGAAAAATATTGAGCAAAGGCAGCAGCCACAAAATAGACTGAATACCGCCCGCGCAAATTCTGATTTTACGTTTAAATTCTTCTTTCACTGAGCTGGAAGGCGTTTCCCAAGCCTGCGCTTCAGGTTCGTATTTTACAAGATACCCCTTTTGGGCTACGCGCATCGAGAGCATAAAATCGTCTAAAATGGCATTGTTGGGTACTTCTTCATACAAGTTGGTGCGTAACGAAAAAAGTTCTCCTGCAGCTCCTACTACCGAATGAAAGGCCGAATCCATACGTTTGAGCCAAGACTCATACCGCCAATAAATACCTTCCCCCGCGCCATTGGCACTCTCTTCTGCTTTGAGCTTGATTCGTTTTTCGCCCGCTACTGCGCCTACTTTGGGGTCTTGGTAGTGCTTGACCAAATGCAGCAAGGCACCTGGGTTGAGCGTGGTATTGGCATCCGAAAACACCACTATATCCGAGTGAATGCACTTCATAGTACGGTGCATGGCGTGTATTTTGCCCTTACGACTGGCCTTATGCAGTAGACGTACCTCAGGGTATTGACGTACAATGTCGGGGGTGAGGTCATTGGACCCATCCGTTACTACTATGATGTCTAACTTTTTAGCGGGATAATGCAGCCCCAAAGAATTGATGATCTTTTCCCGGATATAATTTTCTTCGTTGTAGGCAGGTATTACCAAAGACACCGAAGGGAAATCTTCCATTAGTTTTACTGCTGTTTTTCCCCGGAGTCGGGTTTTGAGTTTTACCAGCATAGCCATTACTGCTCCATATCCAAGGTAGGTGTAGAGCAATAGCCCCACACTTAACCAAAATAAAATAATCATTGAGTTTTCCATTGTGTTAAAGTTTTGTTGTGGATGTTGCGTGATTTGTTGAAGCACGCTTGTTTCGTTATGTCAATCTAGAGTCCAGAGTTTGGGTGGTGTGTATCATTGAATAATAAGGCCATTTAGCCATTTTTAATTTTCCAAACCATATAAAAACCACTGCTCCAGCCAACGGGCAGTTGATCGGCTACCCAGCAATCGAGGCGTTGGAGGGCTTTCCATCGTTTGGTAAAAAACGATAAAGGAAATACCGCTTCTACGAAGTTGGCTGCTTTCCAGGTGTTGATTTCGAAGCCCTCATTTTTGGCCAGCTTTCGCAGAGCTTTTTTGGAGAAAAACTGTATATGGTGTAAATCTTCGGCCAGCGACTGGGTAGTGGTGTTTTGGTAGCCCAACTTGGCTTTTACTCGAGAGAGCAACGACCAAAGCTTTGGCCGATGTGTGTGTAGCCATTGCACCGGACGAGTCACTAAACGCTCACGAGGCCCTTTGCCGTTGGGTACTGTTACTACCAATACCCCATTGGTTGTGAGCAGCTTGCGTATTTCCTGCAATAATTTTTCAGGGTGTTGGAGATGCTCCAAGACCTCGCTGCATACGATGGCATCGTACTTTTTGCCATCAGCAATCAAGGTATTTACATCCTTTACCGCAAAGAATACATTGGGATAAGGATTTCTCTTTTGGGCATAAAAAATAGCTTTGGGGCTAATATCCACTCCCAATACTTCGCAACCACTAGCCCCTAAAGCCAGGCTCATATTGCCATTGCCACAGCCCACATCTAATATCTTTGCTTCTTTGTTGGTATGTTCAGTCGTTTGCTCTACAATGAATTTCATGCGCTTCAAATCCTCGGCTTGGGTATATTCAACTGTGGTAGGTGTTTGCTTGATGGCGGCAAAATTGTGTTGGTCAATCGCTCGATAGGTAAAATCTCCCCACTGATTCAATAGTTTTACAATACCACTTTGATCAGAAATGGTAGCCTCGATGATGATCATCAATTGTGAGCAGTTTTTGATAAACATTTCTGCGCCCTTCAATACCTCGCCTTCCATCCCTTCTACATCCAGTTTCATCAATACCCGATCGTTTTGGTTGAGCGGAAGTTGGGGAAGTGCCCCATCCAATGATTGAATTGTACCAAAGTTTTTATCAGCAGTTTGAGTTGGATTAAATTCTCTCAAAACTTTACTAGCGCCTTTGTTATGTGGCCGTACCTCAAAGTTGACAGTTTCTTGGCGAGAGCCCAGACCCCAAGGGAAGCTGTGTACTTGGTCTTTTAAGTCATTAAGATGGAGGTTCTTTTGTAATATTTCATAATTGGTGGGCACTGGTTCAAAAGTCAGGCATTTGTAACCTTGTCTGGCCATCCAAACAGAATAATCTCCAATACAAGCCCCCACATCGAGGAAAGTGTTGTATTGGGATAAGTGTTTTTGGATAAACTTTTTGACTTTACGCTCATAGTTGTAATTGGCATACATAAAATCAGTGGTGTTTTTGCGACAAGCAAAAGTACCCATACGAGAATGCACCAACCGATCTTCAGAGTGGCATCTACCCCAAATGGCGTATTGTAGGGACTGACGAATGGAAGCAAAATCGACAAAGCGTAGATACTCCCAGAAATACCACCAGTAAATCTGGATTTTATGATAAGCGTTTGATAAATGTTGCATTGTTTGAATTGTTAATGATCAATGGATCTAATGTTTTTAGTGGGTTTAAGTGTTCTGGTGCGCATATGCTATGCGTACCTTTTATTATGAGCATTTTTAATGCGGTTTTGGTCATTTAAATACTTTGAGATCGATTTAATTTATGCCAAAATCACATTGCAAATGCACTCTAGTGAGCCTCAGGCCGAACCAAAGCCTTATAAGCTTGTTGCACCTTTTGGGCGTGATGTACCCAAGTAAATTGCTGGCTATTGATCAAGCCTTTGTCTCGTAAGCCAGCCGCTAAACTTTTGTCGTTTGTTACTTGCTGAATGGCTTGCGCGATTTCGTGGGGTTGGTGTGGGTCTACCAACAAAGCCGCATCGTTGGCCACCTCTGGCATTGCCGAAGTATTAGAAGTAATCACGGGAGTGCCACAGGCCATGGCCTCCAAAATGGGTAACCCAAAACTCTCCCTCAAGGAAGGATACAAAAAAGCGGCTGCTTGGTTGTACCACTGGCCAATCTGATGATTGGGAATATAACAAGGCAATACAATATAATTGGCCAACCAACTAAGACGAAGCTTTGTCAGCCAATCGCGGAGTTGTTTAGGCACTGTTTCGGCAATGACCAAAGGCAGGGGCGAATGGTGATTTTCTACATATTGGGCATACCCTCGTAGTACATTTTGCATATTCTTTTTTGGGGCTTCATTACCCAAAAAGAAAAGAAATTGTTTAGGCTTAATTTTTTCGTGTAAAGACTGATAATCAGCCGCAGGTAACTCTGTAAAACTGGCTGCCACACCATTATGCACTACCGAAAGCTTGGTCTCCAGGTGGGGGAATTTCGCTAAGATTTGAGCTTTTTCATAATGCGATACGGTGAATACTTGTGCACAATGATTCATCACCTTGGGAACAATCCAACGACGGTACGCCCAACCCAGTTTTTGATAGTTAGTGCCTTTGAATGGCATTTTTTCCATAAAAATAACATCGTGCAGCGTGATGATTTTGGGTACACTACAGCGTAGAGAAGCCGTATTACTGGTAAAATGCATCAACTCTACCCCAGTTCGCTTCATAGCCTGAGGCAAGTAGATTTGTTCCCAATCCAGATAAGTTTGCCCCTGTACGGCTACTATTTCAAAATTGGGAGCCTCGGGAATGCAAGTATGATCTGCATCTGGTTTTACAAATATATAGTATTGGTTATGGGTGTCTATTTGTTGTAAATGGCGGATCAATTCCAAAGCCACAATGTCCATTCCGTGCTTTTTAGGTCGAAAAATTCGTTGTGCTTCAATTCCGATTTTCATCGGAGGATAATGACCTGAGGCACTTGGGCGTTGTTTTTCGGGCGAACGAGTGCCTACATCTATGGCATTGATATAATTTGTTTTTTGATAGTTCATAGTCGTTTTTAGGGTTTAGAAGAGTATTGATGGGGTGTAGGCAAAAATGATTTGAACCCTTGTCTTAGATGGAAAATGGCCTTGAGCATTGACAAAAAAACCAAGGGTAATTTGCCTAAAGCCCACAGGGTTTGATAGGTACGCAAACGTGCTGGAAGTGCTACTATCAGGCTACCTATCAAGGTCAAAAGAAGGCTACCAAAATAAAGCCCTACCGACCATTGTATAAATATTCCAACTAAACTAAACAATGCCAGACTGCCTAGTAACAGCAGGCGAGGAGGGAGCCAAAACTGAAGCACTTTGTTGAAATAGGCGATGTTTTGCTTGAGCAAAAGTTGCTGAAATGCGTCTTTAATCCCTCTAAGTCCATATTTTACCTGTGAAGAAATCCAACGGGTTCGTTGTTTGCGAAATACTTTGGCATTGGACACTTTCTCATCGTACACCAACGCATCGGCCAAATAATGTACTTTGGGATTGGGTAAATCAGGGTTTTTTAAAATGCTCAATTCCAGTTCTTTATCAAACCCTCCAATGGCGTTGATGGAAGCCATGGCTTGTTTGTGCAAGTGATGCTGCATAGCCATTCCTGAGCCAATCAATGCCGCAGGTAACCCTAATACCTGATGTCCCTTTCTAAAAATGGCATTGTTGAGTTCTTCGCTGATGGCATCTAATTGAGCCAAGTCGTTTTCGTGGTTTTTGGCGGTACGATGGGCCTGAATTACCCAGTGTCCTTGTTGGTAGGCTTGATTAATTTTTTGGAGCACCCCCGGGGCCAAATGATTGTCGGCATCCAGCACCATCGCCAAGTCATAGTCTTTAGTGAGGTTTTTAAGTGCAAAATTAAGTGCTTTAGCCTTCGTGCTTTTCTGAAAGTGCACTTCTACTACTTGGATAGGTAATTTTCGTAAGTGATCTAAAGTTGGTTTTTGTAATTGATCGGCAATCACTACCACATCACATTTGCGATGGTCGTAGTCTTGTTGCAATACATTTTGTACTGTACGTTCAATGACTGCGTCTTCTTTGTAAGCTGGGATCAATAAAACAATCCGAGCCAATACGTCCGTTTTTTGGTGAGCAGTGGACTTGTTTCTGAAAAACAAACTTGCCCAGCAAAATAGGCTATAATACCCCACCGCCAGGGCCAGGTATCCGCCTAATACATAGAGTAAAAAGGTTAAAATAATCATAGTGTGAAATATTGTTGGAGTTTTACTTACTCAATGGCAAGTACCCCTCCCAATTTTGATGAAAACATAAAGTGTCTTTTAAATAGTTGATAATTAATGTTTTATGATTTTATAAAGCTTATATGCTTAAACTACTTTATTCTCTTATTGAATCTTTTTTCTCAGTTTGGGAATCATTTGATAGCTTTTTGCTTAGCCGAGGAGTCAAAAACATAATGGCCATACCTACATAAAGCACCATCCCGGTGGGCATTTGCCCCAACACTCCATTGCCATAACTCGCCAGATAAATCCCCAAAGTGCCCCCCCAAATGGCCATCATCTGTTGCCTGAGCTCTGACACAGGCATATGCCAAATGAAGTAGCCGCTATGCCCTGCAATGTAAAACAGCACCAACAAGTGCAGCCAGAGCCCAATCACTCCTTCTTCGGCCCAAATGCGCACATACCAACTATCGGTAGGGGTTTCGGCTAAAAAGCTACCTGGGCTGAAGCGTTGCCCCCAACTACCCGCTGAGCCTACACCACCTCCAAAAGGGCGAGACTTCAGGTAACGCGATAGTTTTCGTTGATTTTCTAATCTTACCTGGAGCGAGGCATCGTTAGGGTCCAAAGCAGTACGCATGCGGTTAATGGCATAAATGCCTTGCCCTACACTGGTAAACTTCAGCAGACAAAACACTACAATCACCGAGACGACCCCCAAGCCCACCACTTTGAAGTTTTTGCTCATAAAAAAGTAAGCAAAGAAGCCCACCGCTGGCACCGCCATGGCTCCTCGGGTTCCCGAAATCATCATCCCGTAAAGGCAAAGTACTGCAGTGACGATGTAAAATGCTTTTTTCTTAAAAGGAAGACCTTTTTGGATGGCGAGTACGCTAGCTGCTACAAATGCGTGGGCTTGGGCTGCTCCAAATTGCCCGGCATCGCTGTAAAATGAAAATACCCGAAGCTTGCCAAATAAGATGTGTTGAGTAGCGGCACCTGCGTCTAACCAGGCTTGCTCAAAGGGGTCTACGCCAATGATGAGTTGCTTGGCTCCGTTTAATGCAGCGATGATAGAAATGCCAAACCATATATTGATAAATCGTTGTACGTCTTGCGAAGACTTAATGAGCAAAAAAGCCAGAGGAGCAGCCAATAAGGGGTATAGGGCTACCCCACGCATGGCATAAAACCAAGCCACCATGCTACGAGATTCGGGGTTAAAAATCTCTAAAATATTGTAGGCCATCCATACGCAATTGGCCACCACCAATCCGTTTTTGAGTAAATTAGCGTCGTATTTTTGGTTTTTCTTGACCAAAATCGCCAGCCAGGTAAGCACCAACAAACCATCGATGGCCAAGCCTAAAGGCAACCCAGTGAGATAACGGCCTAGTCCGTTCATGACAAAACTAGCCGCCACACAAGAATAAAGCCCCAACTTAGGGAAGGTAAACAACAGGTAGAAATAAAATAATAAGAAGGGCAAAGCCATAAACCCCATACCTGCCAACATACCACCTTTGGCAATGATATAAGCCACGGGCAACGCAATACCCAACGCCCCTAACAGGGTAAGGTATTGAGAAGATGATGACCGAAATGGGGTAGAGTAGTTCATGAATGATTACAAATGTTGAATGTTTAATTTTTTAGTTTCTCTTGTTGTCTGTTTAAGTGAACTTCGCTCTTCTTGATTTGCAATCAAGAAGCATCTTGTGTGGGATTTAGAATCCCATAAGCAGTGAATTGTAAATTCACTATAGATAAGATTCAGAATATTATGACTTTTGAAAATTAGAAAAGGGCTGTAACCAGATACAATGCCAGCCAATGGCCTTGAGGTATACCCTAAAGCTTTGGAAGTTTCGGGCAATGAGAAATTTACCCAAGCGTACTGGAGCTACCAAAAACAACAGATACATCAGCGCAATGAATAATTTAATATGTCGGAAGTTGCGACGAGCAAATAGTACCCGGTTGCGGGTTTTGTAGTAGAGTTGCAAGGCACTTTGTTTGCCCACAGTCATAGATTCTTTGTGAAGCACCAATGATTGAGGTACAAAATGGATTTCAAATCCAGCCCGTTTGATTTGCTCGCACCAATCTAGTTCCTCATAGTACAAGAAAAACGATTCTTCCATGAGTCCAGCCAATTCTATGGCTCTGCTTGCTACCAACATGGCTGCTCCGTGGGCCAAATGGGTACGCCCTCCCTGGTGATCAAATTGCCCTTGATCGGGTTGTTGATAACCAATGGCATAACTCGCTACCCGATAGGGGTTTACCGCGGTAGAGCCTGCATATTGCAAGCGATTTTTGGTATAATAAAACTGTATTTTGGGGCTGCATACACCGATTTTGGGATTTTGTTCCATCGTGGCCACCAATGGCTCCAAAAAGTCAGGTGCTACTTCGGTGTCGTTGTTGAGCATCAAAATATACTTTCCTTTGGCAGTTTTAATACCCACGTTGTTTCCACCAGCAAAGCCCAGATTCTTTTCATTACAAATGAGTTTGACCTCTGGAAAATATTCCTGAATGGTGTCCTTAGGATTAATGGCCGAGGCATTATCTACCACAATGATTTCGACATTGGGATAGGTAATATCTCTGAGCGAATCCAACAACTGACAAGTGAGTTCTACCTGATTATAATTAAGGGTGATAATGCTTATTAATGGGTATTGAGCGGTGTTCATAGTGTTTTGGTGAAATATTGCTTGATGAATATGAGCTGATAAACTTTTTGAAATGTATAAGTAAAAACAAAGGCAATGCTTAAATAAAACAAGAGTGTTAGTGCATTGATTTTGAGTGAATTATAGCTTAAATGAACTTGTAATGCTAAAGAAAGTGCGGCAATGTGTACCAGATACAAAGGATAAGAGTATTTGCCGACCCATAGCATTCCATCTAAGATGTTTTGTTTTAAGTTTTGAGCCAGTTTGAATAGCATAATAGTAAGGCACAAGTACCCCAATAGGGCTGGATAATCATTGAAAACGATTCCGGCTGCTTTGAGCTTAAAAGTCAAAAGAGCCATTACCCCAAAACCGAGGATGGTGCCCCAGAAGGCTTGTCTAAAAGAGATTTTCCAAAATTGATAATGGTGGGTTTGATACAGTTTGGCCAATGCCATGCCCAGCGCAAACTCCCACAAATACTGCAAAAACAACCGACTCCATAGCTTGCTCTCAAAAGCTCCTGTGAAGTACAATACCAGCGCATAAGTGATAGAAACCAAAGTACAAGTGAGGATAAAGGTGAAAAGGCGTGAGCGTTGGATGAATGACCTCAGTAGTGGAAATAATAAATAACCCTGTAAAATGGTGCTGATAAACCAAAACTGAATTCCAAAAGCATACACAATGCTTTCGTCGAATAACTGCACAAAAAATAAGTTGCCTAAATAGGCGTAGCTGCTAATAGCGGGAGCATTGGGAACCAACCCATGCAGTATGTACATAAGGGTTAAAAAGAAATAGTAGGGGAGGAGAATTTTGCTCATCCGGCGCTTGAAAAAATGTACCCAACCCTGGTAGCGACTCAGCATTAAGCCAAAACCCGAAAGCAAAAAGAATACGTGAATACCAGTGCCTCCCAACTTTACAAGGTTGGCCGACCAGCCATTTACCCCTGTTTGCTGACCATAATGCATCAGTACGATGGTCAAAATCGCAAAGCCCTTGGCAAAGTCTATAAATGGTATTTGGTTCGTAGTTTTTGGTGGATGTTTCATGTTTTGTTAGCTAATAGTTGGGAATTCGTAGTGCTTTGGTAGGCATTAGAAGAGCCTTGTTTTTTAGCATTGCCTGAATATTGTGAATTAGAAACTCCTAACTCCCAACTCTTAACCTTCAACTGTCTGCTAAAAATCGGCAACCACTTTCTCATCTTCCAGCTTCCGAAAACTATCCCAAGTGCGATGTTTACCAAGGTTACTCCAGCTACTAGCGCTAGCGAACCTCCCTGGCTGAGCACCCAACAATCTCCTACAATATTTACAATCACCATTAGGGCAATTTTGAGGGTGTTCCATTGGGGCTTGCCCAAACTATCTAAGGCAATACCGATGAATCGGTCGGCAGGAAGCAAGAGCACATAAATCAATAAAATTTGAAAAATAGGTCCAGAATCCAGGTAGGAAGCACCACCTATCCATTTCATCCATGTTCCGGCACCTATTTGCATTAACAACCAAACTGGTATCATCCAAATCAAAAATTTCGTAATTTGATTTTGTATAAATCGAGTAGTGAGTTCGTATTTGTGTGCGGCTAACCACTGAGCTATTCTGGGAAAAGCCGTCGTGGCAAAACTCCGTAAAGGAATTTCGGCTAATTCAATAATTTTGAGGGGGAGCTGATAAAGGGCCACTGCGGCTGGGCCTAAAAATGCACCTATTAAGAAAATGTCAGTACTTTTGAGCATATTGGTACCCAAAAGCGAAAACAAACTATACTTGCCAAAATGCACGAGTTGGTGCACGTATTTTTTGCGTAAATGTATGATAAACTGTATGGCGCTCCAGCCACTGAGCAAAGCGTAAAGACTGGCCAGCAAACGTACCACACTATGTACTACCAAGAGGGTAAATACACTGATAGATTGTGCCCAATTTAAGCAAACAAAAATGGCAAACCCTCCAGTAATGAATAGTTGTAAAATGACCATCCGAGGATATTGCTGACGGGCGTGACTCACCCACAAACCCATATTAAGCGGTAAGGTAAGCCAAATAACTACCGGGTACCACTGAAAGAAAATAGTCATTTTGATGGCGGCAATCTGAGCTTCGAAGGCCCAGCCTATCATCGCCAGACTGAGCGAAAAAATAGCGGTAGTTCCCAGACTAATCCACCAGGAAGCCCCCAATATCGCCTTACGCAAAGGTGCAAAGCGAGCCGTAGCCAAATATTTTACCAACGCCTGATGAATAAACCCCGCCCGAACCATCTCCATAAAGGTGAAACCCGCTACATACAACAACCATTCGCCAAAGGCTTCTACCGAAAGCAAGCGAGCCAACAGCATAAAGGTAAGGAACCCCAGCCCGGCATTGACCAGGTTTCCACCCAGTACCCATAAATTGTCTTTGTTTGGTGTTTTCATAGTTTAGTTCGTTTAGTCCACAGTCGGCGGTCCATAGTCCATAGTTTTTTGGTTCGTAGCTTTTTTAGTCCATCCCGGTAAACCGAGGACTTCGGTAGCCTCAGCCGTCAACAGTTCATAGTTTAGCGATGCATCGCGGAATAATTCATCAATTCATAATTGACTATGAGCAATACGTATTCTCATATTTGCAAATAAGAGGTTATCGTCATCTCTCCAATTGACAGTCCATAGATGATAGTTGTTATTTTCTATTAAGTACCTTCTCAAATGACGATTAACTGTGGACCGTTGACTATGGACTATGGACTAAAAACTCCTCCTTTTTCTGCTCTATCACTTCTTCAATAATTTGGGATAATTCTTCGGCGCGACTTTCCCAGGAATTGGCTTGGGCAAAGGCGACGCGTTTCTGAATATTGGCTTGTTTTTCATCGTCACATTCTGGGTAGTGGGTCTCCAGCAGCAAGGCTTGTAGAAAATCCTGAGATTGAGATGCAATGGTAACTATCTCCTGAAAGTCTGCCAATTGGCCAAAGTTGGTAGTGACCACGGGTAAGCCCGCTGCCAGGTATTCATTGATTTTGAGTGGGTAAATATTTTCAGTAAAGCCATTGCGTACAAAAGGAATAATGCCTACATCAAACTGAGCAACTTGCTTCGGAAGTTGTTCGGGAGATTTTGCCCCCAGAAAGTGTACATTATCATAAGCGCTTAAACGAGCTTTGCCCGAAGGATAAGTAACTCGACCTACAAAATAGAATTGTAAGTTGGGCGCTTTTTGAATGCAGAACTCTAATAGTTCGTAATCCAGGCGATCGTCTACCGTACCCAAATAGCCTACTACCTGGGGTTTATCTTTGATCTGGTACTGGCTTCTTTGGCCCAGGGCTTGTTGAAACAAAGCCACATTTACCCCATTTTTTACCAAAAAGCATTGGTCATTGTAGCGACGTTTACTTGTTTGTAAGGGTTCCGAAGTGGCAATTACTGCATCGGCTTGCGGGGCAAAGGCCGCTTCCATGCGGGCTCCATGTTTTTTACACCATTCGGCGTGGCTTATTTCATCATAACAATAATACAAGAGTAATCTTTCTTCTAACCGATTGATGAGCGGAATGCCGTACGTAGGGTTAAAGGCGTTGATTACCAGTGGGTTATGCATTTCAAGTTTTTCGGCGGTTTTTTGAATGCTATGCCTGATTTGACGTGAATTCCAACCCAATAACCAATGATAAAGCTTATTGGCCGGGAGCCAATTGATCGGAAAAACCGGCGGTAGGGTAAGCACCTTTACTTCGGTTTGATTGGCCAACCGAATTGTACGGCAACGTTTGGCCAAGCCTAACATTCGCTTCAAAGGAGCTTTGTTTTTGCCTACTACGCTCATTGCCAAATCTTTATAAGTATGTTGGTAATCGATGTACAATACCCGGTTTTTTTGCGCCAATACCGACAGTATTTGCACAATGGCTTTCATATAATCGCCTTCCCAAGAGGGAAAACCTACGCATATAATGTTTTTTCCTTGTATCATAGTGAATTCGTTTTTTTGGTGTTGACTAATCTAATCTATGCGCGCTTTACTTTAAATTTCTTTACCTTAAACTCAAACCGGAAAATCCGTTTGACCCGAGAGCGAAGCGAGGGTGATTGTCCGTATTCGCCTACCAATTCCTCTAAATAATGAGGTCTTACACCATTCAGTACCAATACATTTCGTTGTTGCTTTGGTTGATCATTGGGTAAGTGGCTTTTTGCCAAGTGTTTATCTGCATTTTTCCAGGCTCTATTTGCCCGTACAATGAGCAAATTCAACGCAGCCTGATCCATAATTTTCACTGGAACCTGACCTTGCACCAAGGCAGGTAATTCGATCAATATCAAATCATAAGTTTCTCCTTCGTTGATCCATGGTGCAACCGATTCCTGATGGGCTATCTCGGGGGTTACGGCGTATTCCCGGTCGCTTTTATAGCGGTGGGCATTACTGCTGTTGGCTGGGTTTATTTGTAATACCTTTTTGCCCGATAAGCGAAAATTTTTGGCAATGGCACCCGACAAAAATGATTTACCTTCTTGGGTTTGGGTGCTGGTAATGGTCACCATGGGTTGGCTTACGCCAGATGTCTGTTGGGTAATTTGATTACAAACTTGATTGACCAGTGCTTTTTCAACCTTTTGGTGATGTTCTTTCATTTTTACCCGATGAATGGGTAAGGCACCCGCCAAAGGCAATCCGATGGTTTTGCTAGCCCTTTGGGGACTTTTCAGAGTGCTATCCAGCAATTCGGTAGCAATCACAAAGCCCAACGTGCCAAAAGCGCCTACCAAAAAGGCCAAGATTACTAACATCATTTTTTTGTTGGCTTGTCTGATTACACTGGGAATGTCTACGATTTCCATGTTAGACGAAAGCTCAATGTTTTGCTGGCGGAGCAGGGCTTGGTTTAACCCATGTAAAATCTCTATATAAGCGCGTTCTTCTACTCCTACTTCGCGTTCTAGTTTTTTCAACCCAGAACCCAACGGGGCAAACCGATCGTATTCGCGGTCTATATCGCTCAACCGTTCTCCCAATACTTTGGCTCTCGCTTGAGATTGTTCTACCGATACTAGGTTGTTGAGCCACTTGGCCAACAAATCTTCAATAGCAATACCTTCGGTAGAATGGCGGTAGTTGTACAGGTCCAGTACATCTTTTTGAAGACTCTTTTTAAGTTTATTGACCTCTGTTTTCAACGCGGCCTGATTTACGCCAGCGCTTTTGTAAATTTTGGCCTTGCTAGTATCGGTGCGTTGCAAAGTCATTGCGACAATCAAGTTAGAAAGCCGGGTTTTTTTGGTGAGTATTTCATCGTTTTTCAGGAAAAATGCCTGGTTCAAATCCAGCTTTCTTTCCAACTCTTTCAATACCGCTTTGGAGGCTTCCAGATTACCTACTTCCTTTTTGTAAGCATCGGTAATGTCTTCTTTTTTAGAAGCAATGAACTTGGTTTGTTCATAGTAATTCAGAATGCGTCCTCGTTCCCTAAAGTCTTTCAGGCGATCTTCTACGCCGTTTAGTTTAGCTTTGGCTTTGGCCAATTGTTCCTGAAAATAGGCCACCACATCCCCCGTTTCCGATTTTTTGAGAAACTTATGACGTGCCGCAAATTTTTCCAGCAAGAACTTCAGCGTATGGCGACTTACCCCTTCATCATCGCTATGGTAACCAATGGTGATCATATCACTGGAGCCCTTTCGCTTGGCCGATACCTTACCCATGGCCCTGTAACTGTAGTAGGGGTGGTTGCTATTCAATAGCCCATTGACCCAACTACCAGAAGCCTGAGTGGCTGCCAGCATTTTTTCATAAGTAGCCTGCGCGTTTCCTTTTACCAAAAATTTTTTCTTTGCCTGCGCAGGTACCAATGGTTGTAGTTTTTGATAAGCCTTGCGACCCAAAATCGTCGGGTCGTGCTTCTCCAGCATCAAGTGTTGGGTGAGTAAACCCAAGGCCACTTCTTTTTGGGTTTCTTTGGCCTTGATAGTATTGATCATATTGTCAAAAGCATTGTTGGCACTGAAATAATCTACCCGTCCACCTCCATTGCTTTCCAGGTTATACCCTGAGGCAATACCAGTGTAAATGAGCGTGGTAGCCTGGTATTTATCGGGCATGTCTTTTACCAGATAATAAACCACCCCCGCCATTGTAATGGGTATCAATACCAGCAGCTTGATATTGTGTACAATCAGACGTATAAAATCGACTAGAGTCATTTTTTAATGGTTAATGATCAGCGGCAAATGAGTAATTTTTGGTTGTTATATATTGAATGGTGAAGCTTGATTGATCATTCACCATTCATCATTTACCGTTGTCGGTGGTGCTAAAAACTCGTCAACGATTGACCTACATATTGTTCCAGTTTGAGGTAGGCCTTTTCAAATTCGATTTTTCCTTTTTCGAAATCTTGTCGGGCATTAGAAGTCAATTCTGTCAGGCGACTCAGCTCCGCAATTTTGATTTGCCCTTGCATAAACTCCTTCTCGGCCATTTGCCGTTGGAGCGACAAGGTTTGCATTTTATCACTTTTGATTCTTAGGAGTGCTTGGGTCAATTGGAGGTTCTTATAGAGCTCAGTCACTGTCCAGCGAATGTGCTTCCGAATGTCTTTGAGTTGGTGTTCGGCAGCTTGTTTTTCGAATACCGCCCCTTGTTTGACATGTTTAAGCCCGATGAGGTCAAACAAAGAAAGGCGAAAAGTGACTCCAAAGCGGTAGCTATCGCCATTTTTTAAGGATACCGACTCAAAGCCACCGGTGCTAGCATCGACATTCATGACTGAGAAATTGTTGGTATAGCTATAGCCGGCATCCATAAAGATTTTATCGGCCCAACGCTTTTTTCGGGCTTTGATATTGGCATGGTTTCTTCGGATGATTGCTTGCTGATATTTTACCCGGGGGGCATTGTCTAGAGCCGCTTCGGTTAATAATATCAAAGGGGGCAACCGATAATGAATGAGGGCACTATCAGTTGCTTGCCCTTTGGCTGCAAACCATCCTAAAAGCAACCCAATAATTACACAAGTTTTTTGATACATTTCGTTTGGTTGTTTGTTTAGTTGTAGGATATCCAAAAAGCGTTCTTGTGTAGTGGTTTTTTTATAAGTGGTTGACTAGTAGTTGTTTATGTGTGTGCTTTTATTTCCTGTAAAGAAAAAGTGTCTCTTTTTGAGAAAATGAATTCTCAATTTGAATAAATGGTGTATACTATATGGTGTCGCTTCGCTGATGGTGCAATGGTTAAATGGTTCTGCAATGCATTGCACAACCATATAACTATTGCGCCATTCTATACTTTCTCCGTTTGTAACAAGGCTGGAAAAGTCTTCAAAATGATCTTCATATCCATCCAAAAAGAATGCTTTATGGCATACTCATTATCCAGTGCGATGCGTTCCTCTACCGACATATCCGCTTTGCCGCGCTTGGTTACTTGCCACAAACCCGTAATACCTGCGGGTGCCTGAAATCTCAACACTGTATGGTCTTTGGTGAGTTTTTCGGCTTCGTATAGTGGAAGAGGGCGGTTACCCACCAGCGACATATCTCCCCGTAATACATTAATCAATTGGGGAATTTCATCAATACTGGTTTTGCGTAAGAAGCGCCCTACCTTGGTTACCCGAGGGTCTCTTTCAAACTTCATAAAAACCGGTTTGGCATTGCGACTATTGCGGGTGGCCTCTATTTTTTCACACACTACCTCTCCATTGTCTTTCCATAGTTGGTGTTGGCAACCCTGCGCCCGTATGATGCATTCAGAACAAGTATTGCTCAAAGCTTCATTTTCTTGTTTAAATGACGCACTACCGTATTGATTCAAATGCTTTAATTGCTTAATTTTTTGATCCGCATTTTGATACATTGTGCGGAACTTAAAAAGGCGAAAAATTTTATAGTTGGTACCTACCCGTCGCGAAGTGTAAGTAGCTCCACCCCGTGATTCCAACTTAATGAGCAACACTACCAGCAGCAACAAAGGCGACAATAACAATAAAGCGCTACCCGCAGCCAGTATATCAAAGCTGCGTTTGAGAAGGTAGCGTTTAGGGACTGGTATTGTCCTTTTAATTAAGGTTTTTTGAACAGTAGCTTGTTCAGTGACTGGTTTTTCCTGATGCTTTTGTTTGATTTTGAGCAGTATTTCCACTCGGTTTTGTAATAGTTCGTAATCCAATGGTTGAATAAAAATATCGTTCAAACCTTTTTGAGTGTGTTGCATCGCTCGATTGGCAAATTCTACCATGTCAGGAGGGTAGACAAAAATCATCGGGAAATCGAGTTTAGAACGATGCTGACGAATTTCTTGCAAAAACGCTATATAATCAAAAATAGGGTAGGTCACGCTGAAGATAGCAAAGTCGAAATCATAAATTCCACTTTGGTAAGCGTACTGAGCTTCTTGAAGGTCAGCAAAGGCGATCACGTGATAATTAGAACTCATTTGGATGTTAAAATCCAGACGATCCCGCTCATTTTGATTGATATACAACATTACTGGTTTTTTCATAGCTCGATTTGTTTTTCATGTATTTATTAATTTTCACCAATAATTCTTCTGGGTTGAAGGGTTTCATCAGATAATCTTCTGCGCCTAGTTGTAAGCATTTGATTCTATCTTGACTTTCGTCCAAACCAGAAAGCACCATCACGGCAATGTTTTTGAACAACTGGCTGCTTTTAAGGCTGGCCGTTAGCTCAAAGCCATTCATTTCGGGCATACTGATATCGGTGACTACCAAATCGGGTATTTCGGCGTTTTCTAACCATTCAAAAAATACCAATCCATTTTCAAAGGCGTTTACTTCAAAATGCTTGTTCAAAAAATTGAGTAGCATAAAACGCATCATATTGTTATCTTCTACTATAGCTACCTTGATCTTATTCATAGCGTTCTTATTTATAGTTGTTAATTGTTGTTTCTTAGTCAATAGTTGGTAGTCCACCGTCTACAGGCGACTGTCCATTTTTTAGCTATGGACTGTCGCCCGTTGACTATGGACTCTCTTCTAATAAATCTTATTCTCGTCTCTATACCCATCCTTATTAAGGTACCAGTCGGTAAAGCTGCTACCTTCGCTTTGAGACCACTCTACAAATTTCAGAAAAGCGGTATTGATCCCTTTTTTCTCCAATGGATAATCAAAACTTACCGGGATGTGTAAGGCAAATGGTAGATTGTTTCTAGTGCGGTAATATTTTGCTTGATTGGGCTTACTCTTGTCTTGTGAAGTACCCAACAGGGTAAGGTCAGCCAAATCGGTGGGTGCTTGGTCTATCAAATGCACCTCGTGTCCTCTTACCTGATTTACCATTATGAATGGATTGTAAGGAGCACCATTGAGCGTGCTAAAATCTATCGGGCTTGCCAACGTAATCGTGAGGTTAAAAGTATCGGCAGTTACTACAGGAGCGTTTCTTTCAGTGTTTACAAAAAATCCGGCAGGGCGCTGCACGTGTTTATAGGCATTGTCAAATACCATTACTACTGCCTTGCTTTGGTTGGCTTCTACGCCATTGCTGGCCAGGGTTACATAATTTTCGGTAAGCTGACTCCCTGTAACCGATGCTACATCGGAGGCATTGATGGGCAATTGTACCGCAAATCCGTTTTGGTAAGAAGCGCCCACAGCTCTAATCACATATTGGGCTTTCATTTCAGTCACCTGATCCTGAGCGTTGGTGATTAACTCATAGTGATAGTTTACCACTAAGTCATTAAAATCAAAATCTCCCTTAGAAGGCCACAAGTCTTCAAAAGCCAGGGTGCCAAAGGTGTTTTCGGCAGGCAAGTGATTGCTAAAACTCCGGTTGGGGTCACTTGGGAAATCATCACTTACATCAGCTACCCCATCATTGTCTGTATCGGTTCCACTATTGGTAGCTTCTGGCATGTTATCATTAGTAATAGCGGTATAAGGATTGGCCGTTACATAAAATACGGCATCATTAAAATCCTGATCACAACTGGCATAATCGCGGCGAACATCTTCAAACCCTAATAATACCAACTTTCTCTGAGAGTCTTTGATCAGCACATTGTGCTGGCGGTCGCTGGCATTGCCTTCTGGGTTAAAATCTGGGTTAGAATATACGGTGTATTGAGAATTTACCACTGATTGAGAATTTGACTTCCAGCCCTGAGCTACCAAAAACCAGCCAATGCCCGTACCTGCGGGAAACTTACCCAAATAAACCTTATTACCAGCGTTGAGTCCTCCGCCACTACCACTCAAAGACACATTCGGAAAAACGATATTTAGCTCAGCAATGTCTTGGGCTGTCTGAGGAGGATCGTTTAAATCATAAGTATAATATCCTAAAGAGTTACGCCAACCCGCTCCTTCGTGTACAAAAGTTACCCAAATATCGGCTTCTTGGGTCACCTTAATATCGGTTACATTACCCACTGCTAAGTATTCAGGGTGATAGTCGGGCACCGGCGCGTTCTCAGGTAAAGTATAATTTACATCAGTTAAAAAGAGATTGTCAAAAACATCATTAGTTGTCAAATAATTTGGTACCCCGTTGTTATCATAAGTACCTAAGTAAGTATAGGTATTGGTCGTACGTTTGGTTTGGCTCCCTGCGGTAGTTCTTTGGCCATTGCCCGACTTCATCGTAATGTCATAGTTGATGGCATCATTGGTAATAGGCAATACATGCTCACGAGCCAGTCCTATGTATTGTACCACCATGTACAGTTCTTTCAAATGCGCAGGTAATACTACATTTCTAGTAAATGTTCCTGCGCTATTGGTTTGGCCGCTAAACATAAGCTGCCCACCCTCTTCGGGGTTTTTGTCATAAATTTTCAAAGGTACATTGGCCAGACGATTTCCTAAGGCCGATGTGCCTACTTTCAAACTCACTTCCTGACTATTTCCATAATCAAAGTTTTCGGGAAATATCAGTGAGTTGATATCTCCGGTATTATCAGGACTTATATTTTTGTCTTGTGCCAATCTACAAGCCGAAAATGACAGTAATATCAAAAGACAAAATAGTTTTCCAGTTTTTCGTATTTGTTTCGTATTCATTTGTTCAAGTGTTTTTTTGGGGTAAAAGCTATTAGAATATTGTTGATTAAAGTGCGTCGTTTAGTATTTTTAAAAAAATACCCACCCTTCTTCCAGGCCGAGCGGGTATTTGATATCAAGTGTTTATATAGTATTATTTATTAGTAGCTTTGCCTTATAATGTGGGGCAATTGAAAATATCACCCCTTATCTGCATATTTTTTTTATTGAATGGTGATTTTTTCGCGTCTCATTCCTTGATCAGTTACAATAATTAGTTTTACTGCCTTGCTATTCAGGCACTTGCGTGGGATTTCTATGTAATGAGTAGATTTGTTTCGAGTATTGAAAAATTGATTGTAAAGTACTCGGTGATCAGCAGATAGTGCGTAAATTTTTACTCTACGACTGTGCAAATCTTTGAGCCATACGTGTACATTGCCGTGCATCAATACCTTAGGGTATACATCTATTTTAAGGGTTGGTATTTTGTATCGTAGCGGAATAATAGGGGAATAGAGGTAGTTGTTTTCGTTGATTACCTGTTTGATACGGTAATACACCACCTTGTTGCCTAACAACTGATGGTCGAAGGCCTTATAGAGTTTTCGTACATCTTGTAAAGGAGTTACTCTCTTTACATCTTTGAAATGTAATCCATTGGTCGACTTCTCCACAATAAAATATTGCGCACGCTTTTCCTTGGTCATCCATCGCAATACTACTTTCTTCTCCTCAATATTTGCCTTAAATATGTTAATGTTATTTGCTTGAGCTTTGAATATGGTGAAGAGCGTAAACCCTATTATGATTAATTTTCTCATTTTACTTTGATTTAGCATTCTGTGTTCGTTTGCCAATCTATATGAGAAAACTTTGCCTACAGTTTTAATGTTTTGATTATCAGTGTTTTATGTGCGTGCCAGTTTTTAATTTTATCTATTTTCAAGAAATATTTCCCAGAATGAGAATAACCTTTTTAAGGGATAATTCCTTTTTATTTTGATACTGTTTATCGTTTTTTGCCAACATTGGATGATAATTTGGGGTACAACTACATGTATATATATACTTTGAGCAAACACTGTTTGCGTAAGATGTAAAAATTACTCTACTCTCTTCTTTAAAAAAGCATCGTCATTGCCTCCTCAATATCATATGGAGGTGGTTATTTGGGACACAAACCAGGACGAAGTATAGTTGGGTAGAATGATTAAAATGTAAACCCCTAATCAATCATCTATATGGAAGCACTCAAAATATTTGTAGTAGAAGATGACGACTGGTACGCCAAGATTTTGTTGTACAGTTTATCTATGAACCCCGACTATGAGGTTATTCGCTTTAGCTCTGGACAGGAGTTGCTCGGTAACCTCCATCAAAAACCTACCATCATTACCCTCGATTATTCTTTGCCCGATTTTACCGGAGGGCAACTGCTTAAGCAACTCAAGGATCGGGTACCCGATGTACCAGTGATTGTGGTCTCAGGTCAAGAAGATATTACCACGGCTATCAATCTGGTAAAAGAAGGGGCCTACGACTACATCGTAAAAGATGAAAACACCAAAGAAAACCTGTGGAAGAGTATTAGCCATGCCCGAGACAATCTATCGTTGAGAAAACAAATAGATGATCTCAAGGAAGAGGTAGGACGAAAATATACCTTTGATAAAATCATTAAAGGCAATAGTCCAGCGATCCAGAAGGTGTTTCGTTTGATGGAAAAAGCTACCTCTAATAACATTACGGTTTCGGTAACGGGCGAAACTGGTACTGGTAAAGAGTTGGTGGCCAAAGCCATTCATTATAATTCTAACCGTAAGAAAAAGCCATTTGTGGCGGTTAATGTAGCAGCTATTCCTAAAGAACTCATCGAGAGTGAACTATTTGGTCATGAAAAAGGAGCCTTTACGGGAGCAGTAGCTCGACGCATCGGTAAATTTGAAGAAGCACACAAGGGAACGCTGTTTCTGGACGAAATCGGTGAGATGGATTTGAATATGCAGGCTAAACTACTGAGGGTACTCCAGGAGAGAGAAGTAACTCGAATAGGCGGAAATGAGGTAATAAAAGTAGAAGTACGAGTGATTGTTGCTACGCACAAAAACTTGTTAGAAGAAGTACAGAAGGGAAACTTTCGTGAAGACTTATATTATAGACTATTAGGGCTTCCAGTGATGGTACCTCCTTTGCGTGATCGTACCACCGACATTATCTTACTGGCCAAACATTTTGTACAGCAGTTTTGTAAAGAAAATCAAATGCCTGCCCTTCAAATATCATCTGATGCCCAAAAGAAGCTATTAAAATATGCTTTTCCTGGCAATGTACGGGAGTTGAAAGCGGTCATTGAGCTAGCTACGGTAATGGCCAATGGCGAAGAAATACTACCTGATGACATTACGTTTAGTGCTACCAAAAGCGCGAGTGATTTATTATTAAGCGAAACTACTCTTAAAGAGTACAATCGTTTGATTATCAATCATTTTTTGAAAAAATACAATCAAAACATTGTATTGGTAGCCCAAAAACTAGACATCGGTAAGTCTACCATTTATCGCATGATCAAGAATGGGGAATTGGTAGCAGAAGTATAAAAGTTCTCAAATGGAGAATACCTGTTCCCAAAATGGGAATTTTTATCTCAATGAAAATGCATAATTACTTGATTGTTAATGGTTTGTGTTGTGGGCGTGATCTTAGTTTAAGGTATTTTAACCAATAATTACCTAAATACTAAACAATATGTACATTGAACTTACCGCCGCTGACCAATTTATTCAACAAGTACTTGATGTAGTAACTCAGGACTTATCAAAAACCTGGTTGCTGATGTTTGGCGAGAAAGATTTACCAGCATTACCTCCTGTAATAGAAGCCTTGAAACAACATCAGGCGAAATTTTTCGGAGGTATTTTTCCTGGGATCATTGATCAGGAACAAAAATACGAATCAGGTCTGGTGCTCAAAGCGTTACCCGAAGATACGGTTTTGCTCACAGTACCAGGGCTCGAAAATGCCGATTTTGAGATAGAGGTATTGCCTGAGGTAACCCAAAACAACTCGCCGCAAAGTGCATTGGTGTTGTTAGATGGACTCACCGCAAATGTGGCCACTTTTTTAAGAAAACTATACAGTGCCTACGGCGATACCATCAATTATATGGGAGGAGGCGCAGGATCTTTGACTTTACAACAGCAGCCTTGTGTGTTCAACCAAGAGGGTATTTTTCAGGATATGGCTTTGGTGGCTTTTATCCCGACCAAAAGTACCTTGGGAGTAAAGCACGGCTGGCAAAAAATAGTAGAACCCATTATGGCTACTGGCACCGACAAAAATGTGATTACCGAACTCAATTGGGACAATGCTTTTGATATATACAAAGATGTAGTAGAAGCCAGCAGTGGGCAATCATTTGCTCAACACGATTTTTTTGATTTGGCCAAAGGTTATCCTTTTGGGATCAACAAAGAAGGGGTAGAAGTGATTGTGCGCGACCCAATTACGGTCAATGAAAAAGGAGCCTTGGTATGTGTGGGAGAAGTACCCCAAAATACTTCATTGGCCATTCTAAAAGGTGAAAAACAACACTTAATTGATGCTGCTGGAGAAGCTGCACTTGCTTGCCAACGAGCGTCTAAGGCCAAAGACAACGATTATTTGGTTTTTGATTGTATTTCCAGAGTGCTTTTTCTCGAAGATGATTTTGGGGCCGAATTGCATGCGGTAAAAGAAGGACTGGGGCATCCCGAGAATCTGTCAGGCGCACTTACCCTGGGAGAGATTTCTTCTTATGGAGAAGGCTACATTGAATTTTTTAACAAAACCATTGTAGTAGGATCATTGGAGGTATGAATTATTTTAATGATCAATGAATAATTATGAGTTATGAATGGATCAATTGTTTTAATGATCAATGGTAAGTGGTGAATGGTCAATGAATAATTATGAATTGATGAATTGTGAATTATTCCGCAATGCATCGCAAAACTTCTAACTACTAAATAAATAACTTGCTAACAATGAGTGTATTATAATCATAAAAACGCGATTTTAAATTTGGTAGCGTATGCTGGAACAGCCGAAAAAAGCCAATTGAGCTTGCGAAATCCCGATTTATCGCATTGGCGTAAACCTAAGATCGGATATACTTGAACAAAAATAGTTTTTAAATGACTGATCTTGAATATTTTAACTCAAATAACAGGGTCTTAATTTCCGCCTTATTTTGTTGGCGTTAAAAAATTTGAGTAATGAAGCTGTAAAAATGATCACTGAACGAG
>DMXI01000399.1 GCA_003483885.1 Microscillaceae bacterium | reverse complement strand
TCAACTATCAATCATTGTATTGCATCGCGAAACAAAAGAACCATCAGCCGAAGGCGGAACAATGAAATAAAAACTACTAACTCAATTACATTCCGCCTACCTCAAACAACTTCCACAATTTTTTGTTGCTGCGTTTGGCCGGATAATTCACAAACCAAGTCATAACGTGGCGTTGAGGAAAGTCGCGTACCTTTTTGCCTGCGGCCCGATTGTACCAAATGGCATTGAAATTTCCTTCAGTGTTCATCACACAGCTCCAAGTAATATTAGGGTTGTCAAATTGAGGATTTTTCACATTGAAATAAGCCTTCAGAGCGGGGTGTTCGTCCAAAATGGCATATACCAATTCCCCTTTAGAGATCCCCAAAAAATTGGGCTTTACCACATGTTCAATGGTTTTGTCAGCATCGCGGGGGTGTTGAAAACCCCAACCAATGCGTATATCGTAGCCGCGGCGAATGGCTGCGAGCAAATCGGCTTTGGAACCACCAATGGGCTGGCCGTTTTTGTTATGCTTGTATACGGGTGTCCAGCCTACACTATCGGCATCCGCTGGAGATTGATTTAGCCAAAAAGCGCTGGAAATCAGCAAGATAATTACAGCAATGAGATAATGATTTGTTTTCATAAATAGGCAATAATTGGAATGGCAATATGTTGATATAGGTTACTGATTAAAGTTGAATTAATCTAGCCTCTTGTTTGGTGTTTAAGCGAAGCGCCACCAACAAGTAGTCAGCAATAGATCCCCCTCACTTCCTCAAATCTGGCACTACTGAGGTTTGCAATTGCGCATTGCTGGCCTTGACATACCAATACATAGGACGACGACTATAGCCCTCCTTAGAAGAACCCTTGCCTGCGGTGCGGGTTTCGCCTGTGGTTCCAAAAATGGCCCTCCAGGTACGTAGTTTTTCGGCATCTAAACGAATACCAGGTTTGTCAGGAAAGGGGCGCTGACGAATGATGGGTTCTACCTGGCCAAATACTTCCCCTCGGTGAATAGACAAGAACTTGGCATCGGTGACGTGCTCAATACCCCCTGAGCCACTTCTAAAGTTGACTCCCCAGCCTACGCGCACCGGAAAACCATTCCGTACCGCATTGATGAGATGCGTTTTGTTGCCGCGAGTGGCTTTGCCTTGAGCGTCATGGGCATATACCAACCGCCAAGGAGTGTCTTCTACTACGATGGGCGTTTGGTGGGCTTGGGTTTGCAGTATAAAGTAACCCGAAATGCAAAAGAAAGAGACAAGCAAAATGGTTTTAAAGTTTTTCATGGGTGTAAAGTTTCTTACAAATAAATGCAGTGAGTCAATTGGTTGTCAGGAATTTAGACAAAAGGAGGCCATTGGAAGTCAAAAAGAAACAAATGTAGGTTACGCACCATTCATAGGATGGTAACTTACTTTGGTAGGAGCTGGCAAGCTGTTGCTGGTGAAAACTATTTGAGTTTTGGAATTACTCAGTTTTTCTTGAATGTACTTGGTTAAAAATGAATTCGAGTATGAGGCAAAAGTCTCAATAGTTTTTGTTTTTCATCTTGGGACAAAGGATTATCTCTCAGATCGAGGTATTCCAATTGTGTCAGGTATTGCATATCATCTGGCAGGTGATGAATATTGTTATGCCTACAATAGATGTTTTTGAGCGTTTCCACTTCGCACAATTCTATCGGAAATTCATCAAACTGATTATTATTAAGGAAGATACTATCAAGTTTCTCTAGTAATCCAATACCAGGAGGGAGCCTTTTTAAGCAATTATAGCTCAGGTTCAAAGTAGTGAGGTTATCCATAAAGCTAATCTTTAGCGGCAGCGCATAACCCTCCTGTAGGTGTTCTTTGCCCAATTCATTATGGTTTAAATGGAGTTCTCGTAGGTTAGGAATATCCACAAAGGCTTCAGGCATTTGTGTAAGCTCATTCCTCTGAAGGTAAAGTACCTCCAAGTGGGCCAGTTGGGTCAATAATTCAAACCCATTCTTGATACTGTTCTTGCTAAGTTGCAGGTGTTTAAGCGTATGTATCTGGCCAACTGCATCCGGAATGGCTTGCAATTGGCTGTTGACCAAGCTCAATTGTTTAAGCTTGAGTTGGGGTAAAAAGTCAGGCACTGTTTCCATTGGATTGTTACCAATGTACAAACTTGTCAACTTGGGAAGCTGGGTAATGCCTGCTGGAATATGTTTTAATTGGGCATTAGCTACCGAAAAAGTATCGAGGTTTTGCAAGGTGCTGAGGCTAAACAAACCTTCGGGGAGCTCATAAAAAGCGGTTTGGAAAGAATAAAAAGAGGCAGGCGGTTTTTTCATCAAACCTTCCAGCCACGTCTGTAGCAAGGGCCAATGAAGTTTAAGCGGATGATAATATTGCAAGCAAAACAGGAGTACTTTTTCACTATCGGGATTTTTTCGGTAACGCCAACTTCCTTTGATCTGCTGGAAGATTTCGTCCTCGATGATCTCTTCACATTTGTCTCGGGCAATTTTTCTCACTTGTTTATTTTCGTGAAAATTCATCCAGCAAAACAAACCCGTCAATTCTTCTTTAGATAAGTATTTACCAGCATTTTCTACCTGAGATTTTACAAAAGGAACCAGGTTGGGCGATAAGTTACGCAACGGATTACCCAGTACTTTGATGGTATGGGTTTGCCAGCCTTCTTCAAATTCCTGGGGCAAGTCCTCTATCAAATTACCCTGTAAATAATAACTAGTACTATTTCCTGCAATGTGGGCGGGTACCTGGGTGATTTGGTTATTGCTCAGGTCTACCACCAACAATTTTTTGTGAGGAATGATAACTGCCGGGATTTCGGTAAATGCATTGTAATTCAACTTTAGATAGGTCAGGTTTTCCAACTGAGCAAATGTTTTGGGTAACATCGCTAATTGGTTTTTTTCTAAATCAAGCGAATCCAGTACCTTTAGGTGACCTATTTCATCAGGCAATGCGGTCAAATAATTTTCTCTTAGACTTAGGCGAAAAACCTGTTGCAAACGGCCGATGTCAGGAGGTAATGTGTGCAACATATTCTTATCCAAATGTACCTCACGCAAGTGAGCAAGCTCAAATAACGAATGGGGAAGGGGCGTTTCGGAATAGTTAAATAAATCGAGCCATAAGTATTCCAAACCCACAAATTGAGCCAGTGCCTGGTTATCAGCCTGGCCTCGGCCGTTGGCTCCTCTATCCATCAGTTTGGTAATTTTGGGAACGAGGACCGAGTGAGGAATGCTGTTGGAGAAATGCAACAACGTAACGTTGCGATCCGAAATAGATTCGTGAGCTTGCAACAATTCAAAAGATTTGGTGATCAAAAACTGCCATCGTTCTTTGTTCAAAGGGCGAGACTCATAAAACATTTCAGCGTTGGCTTCTGCGGCTAACAATCGCTCAAAAAAACTCCGATCGGCTTGTTTGATTACATTGCTAAGGTACAGACTGGGGGATGGAATGGTCAATTTTTCAAGGGTTTCCCGAACAGACACATTTTGGATGGTATGGACCAAAAAAAGCCAATGCGTAGCATCATTTTCAGACAAGGAAAAAAAGCCTTTTGCTTCCACATCTTCCTTACTCACTGTTTGTTGGAGCAATGCCAGTACGTGCTCAAGATGTTGCGAAATAGAGTTTTCCAGAGGGGCGCGGGTATAATAATCATCTTCTAGATTTTCGGCCACGATCTGCAAAAGGTGGGCATCCCAGGTTGTTGCGTCTATTTTCTGCTCCATGCTCAAAAATAATGTTTGATTAGCGATAACCCAACACCTTTTTCACAGTATCTTTATAATAACGCCCCACTGGGATTTGAGAACCCTTGAGCTGGATATTGCTCGGAGAAAATGCTTCCACAAAATCTAAACCCACAATAAACGAACGGTGCACCCTCAAAAACTTCCTGGTAGGCAAAGTTTCCTCAATAGCCGAAAGACTTTTATAAGCCACAATTTCCCGTTCAGTGGTTTTTACCCGAATATGGTTGCGCAGGCTCTCGATATATAAAATGTCCTTCAAAAAAACTTTTTGCATTTGCCTTTCTACCTTCAGATAAATAAAAGCCTCTTGAAGATCACTCGCTGGCTCCGCTTCGAGGGCAGGTGGAGCCGGCAAAGCCAATTGCTTAAACACTTTATTGACTGCCTTGAGAAAACGGGAAAATTCAATGGGTTTGAGCAAATAGTCGGTGGCTTCCAGACTGAAAGCCTCTACGGCAAACTCACTATACGAGGTCGTAAAAATAACTTGTGGCGCAGGGTTGAGCTCTTTCAAAAAGTCAATCCCTGATATTTCGGGCATTTGGATGTCCAAAAAAATAAGATCAATCGCTTGAGTGGCCAATAAGTTAAAAGCCTCCAATGCATTGGCACAGCTTCCCATACATTCCAAGGCATCTATGCGCTCGATGTAGTTCAATACCACTTCTCGGGCCAGCGGTTCATCATCTACTACCAAACAGTTGATTTTAGTGAGCTTGTTCATAGATAGGCAATTGTATTTTTAAGATTACTTCATAAGATAATTCGTCTTCGTGCACCTTTAGCGTATGCCGTTTGGGATACAAAAGGTCGAGGCGTTGTTGTACATTGGCAAACCCAATGCCCCCTACAGTAGCCAAGGGCTGATTTTGAGGAGCTACTAATCCATTTTCTACCTTAAGTATTAATTGAGCATTTTGTACCATCAAATGAATCACAATCCAGGCCTGTTTGCCCTTAGTTCCGTGTTTAAAGGCATTTTCTACAAAAGGCATCAACAAAAAAGGAGCGATTGGATAGTCACGATCCTGCTCTATATTGAGGCTAATGTCTACATTTTCCTCAAAGCGAAGCCGCTCCAGATCTACATAATTTTGCAAATAAGCAATTTCTTTGGAAAGAGGCACCTCATCGCCATCAGCTTCATAAAGCATATAGCGCATCAGTTGCGACAACTTAAGTAAGGTTTTTGGGGCCTGATCCGATTTTTTGATTACCAATGAATACAAACTATTGAGGTTATTGAACAAGAAATGAGGTTGAATTTGGTGCTTTAGGCGATCCAGTTCGGCACGAAGCCTTTCTTTTTCCAGTTGCAAAGCCTTTTGCTGGGCCAAAAAATAGTGTTTAAAAAAAGTGTACCCCAAAGGAAAAATTGCAGCATTGTTGATATCTAAGAGCGTATTGGTGATTTCGGTAACGGTAAAAAAACCGGCACTGTTCCAGGTTGGGAAATACAAAGGCTCTACATAAAACCAGATAATGGGGCGCTGAATGCCCACTCCAGCCAGCAATAACAAACTAAAATAAGCCAGACTGAAAATGAAAAACTTTTTAGGTATAAAAAAGCGAGGAATGAGCACATACAGTGAACCATACACCAACACCATACGCGCTGGTAAACCAAATGCCTGAATGCTTAGCGAACGCCAATAATCGTGGTCGTGGGTGCCCCAAGCCACCGTAAAAAACAAGGTGATCCCCACCCAGTATAACACATGGCGAACCAACCGATATTTGAGTATTTGTTGTAATAGAAATTGCATATAATAATCTGGCCAGACTTGTTCTGGTGCTCAATTTCAATGAATGTCTAATTTTTACGAGCGCTTATAGCGCGGTTCTGGAACAGCGAAATGCTTGTGGCATAAGTGTTCTGTTCATTCTCAATGAGTGTCTAACTTTACGAGCATTTTCAATGCGATTGATGATCAACAAACGCATTCTGGCGCTCATTTTCAATGAGTGTCTAATTTTTACGAGCGCTTATAGCGCGATTCTGGAACAGTGAAATGCTTGTGACATAAGTGTTCTGTTCATTCTCAATGCGACTGATGATCAATAAACTACCCAAGGCTTGAGCAACTTTACCAACCAACAATAAAACCATCTAACAATCATATAAAAACAATCAAATTTCAAAATATACAGGACAAACGACCTGTTGCTCATGACAAACAACCACCAAGCCTTCAGGCATCTTCCTCAACGCCTTATGTCCGCAAAAATAGGTGTCTATATCGTGAATTTGATTAGGAATATTTTTAGTAATAAATAAGCATTCCAATCAAATTTTAGTACCCAATGCGACTTTTTTATCAGAAAATAGCCTTTTGCTTCTTTATCTTTATCAATGTATGGGGCGTCCAAGCCCAATCTCAAAAAAAATTACAACATGTAGAGCCTACTTTTTGGTGGGTAGGCATGCAAAACCCTCATTTACAATTACTGATTCATGGTCCTGACATTAGCGCCTATAAAGTAAGCCTGCAATATCCTGGAGTGCAACTCCAAAGTGTGACCAGTCTCGAGAGTCCTAATTACTTATTTGTAAACCTGTATATTTCCAATGCTGCCAAAGCAGGCAAAATACCGCTTAAATTTACCAAAGGAAACCAAAGCTTTACTTATCATTATGTGTTAAAAAATCGCCAAAAACGCGCTAAAAAAGGCCAGTTGGTAGATGGTTCCGATGTGATTTACCTTATTACGCCCGATCGTTTTGCCAATGGAAACCCCAACAATGACTCTACCGACGATACCATAGAAAAAGCCAATCGCAAAGATGAGAATGGACGCCATGGCGGAGACTTACAAGGCATTTTAGACCATTTCGATTATATCAAAAACCTGGGCGTAACGACCCTATGGCTCAATCCTTTTTTGGAAAACGACCAACCCAAATACTCTTACCACGGGTATGGTATTTCTGATTTTTATAAAACCGATTCCCGCTTTGGTACCAATGCCGACTTCAAAAAACTGGTAGACCGTTGCCATGCCAATGGGATGAAAATGGTGATGGATCAGGTATTCAACCATTGTGGAGCTGGGCATTGGTGGATGAAAGATCTCCCTGCTAAAAACTGGCTCAACCAATGGCCCAAGTTTACCCGAAGCAATTTTACCAACGTTGCGGCGTCTGATCCCTATGCTTCTGCTGCCGATTATAAATTGCTCACCAAAGGGTGGTTTGATACCAATTTGCCTGACCTCAACCTCGAGAATGAATACCTCGCCACTTACCTGATTCAGCACTCCATCTGGTGGATAGAATACGCCCAGCTAGACGGCATTCGGATGGATACCTACCCTTACCCCAATCAGAAGGTGATGGCGAGTTGGATGCAAACCCTATGCAAAGAATACCCAGGGTTTTATATGGTAGCCGAAACTTGGGCTAGCCGGGCCTCTTATCTTTCTTATTGGAATAATGATCGGGTGAACCGAAATGGTTATCAATCCTTTGTGAATAGCGTGAGCGATTACCCTTTGTATTATTCTATTTTGCGCGCATTTGGCAAGGGAGGGAAGGTAAGTGAACTGTATGAAACGTTGGCCGAGGATTTTGTATACGGTAACCCCTTCAATAACAAGGTTTTTAATGGCAACCATGATGTAGATCGGGTGTTGGCTTTACTGGATAACAATGTAGACAAACTCAAGCTGAGTATGGCTTTTGTTTTCACGACTCGAGGCATTCCACAAATATATTACGGCGACGAAATCTTGATGAAAAACCGAAAACCCGATGGACGTCTCCGTCAAGACTTTCCAGGGGGATGGACCAAAGACACCCGCAACGCTTTTACTGCGAAGGGACGAAAAAAACAGGAAGACGAAAGCGTCAATTACATCCGCAAAATATTGCAGTGGAGAAAAAAGGCCGTGACTATACACCAAGGGAAACTCACCCACTATGTGCCGCAAAACGATGTGTATGTGTACTTCAGACATACCAAAGACGCCCGTACCCTGGTGATTATCAACAATAGCGAGAAAGATTACGCAAATTATTCCTTAGAGCGATATCAAGGATCAATGCAGGGCTACACCCGAGGCCAGGAAATCATCACTGGGCAAGCTATTAACAACTTTAAACAAGTGCGTTTGCCTAAAAATACCGCGCTTATTATAGACCTAGAGCGCTAGTAAAAATTAAGTCATTCTAAAATACTCATAAGGTTATCCTTCAGCCTGTTTTGCTTTATAGCCCCTTGTTTGGTGTTTAAGCGAATTTGAATGCAAAAAGAGTAGATGAAGTGACGGTACTTGGGTTTACTATATTTCAAAAATTGATGTTCGAGGTTTCTTTGTGCGTAACATCAGTAAGTTATTCTAAAATACTCATAAGGTTATCCTTCAGCCTGTTTTGCCTTGTAGTTTCTTGTTTGGTGTTTAAGCGAAGCGACACCAACAAGTGATGGAACCTACTTATACTAAACCTTCATCAGAATCTGTACAGTTTGTGTCAACTTCGGTTTAGCCGAAAAGGCAGGGCTCGCCTGCGGTTCGGCCTTAGTAGGTCGGCGTTAAGAATCTGAGAAATGAAGCCGTTAAAAACTTTTCACCTGTTTGAGCGAAGCGAGTTTGAAAAGTTTAGGCGAAATGTATCAGATTTAGCAACGAGCTACTACAGCCGTGGGGTTTTTGCTTACTTTTTGACCTGGAGCAAAAAGTAAGGGCTTAAAAATAGTCGAATTTTGAAGCCTAAAATCAACTCCATTTTGTACGGGTTTTTATCGAGGATTAGTATTATTGTATTAATGCACCACCAGTGAAATGTCTTTGGGCAACCATTTTTTCAATTCAAGGTTATCTTGCGCTTTGCTAATCCATAACTCTTTGAGATTTGTCAATTGACGAATAGCTTCTGGTATTTCAGTAAAAGGGTTTTGGTGAATTTTGAGGATTTGAAGACTAGGAAGTTCCAAAACTTCTACAGGAAAGCTTTCAAACTTATTATGACCCAGCTCGAGTACTTCCAAAGATTCGGGCAAGACAGGAAGGCTTTTTAGATAATTGTTATTCAGGCAAAACTCCTTCAGTTGTAATAAGGCTACAAGGTCGTTAGGTAACATTGTGATTTGATTAAAGCTGATATCCAATATCTCAAGTGGAGCCAATTCGCAGAGTTCAATCGGGAATTCATTGAGCAGGTTCGAACGAAGGTTCAATGTCCTAAGATTGTCCATGAGGCCAATCCCTGGAGGCAAACTTTGTAGATAATTTTCTTGCAAATCCAATTGGATGAGCTTTTCCATATGGCTTATTTCCAGCGGTAGTGCATAGTCATAGCGGTTTTCATAGTCTTTAGCCAGCGAGGCTTTATCCAAATATAACTTTTGTAGATGAGGCAGACGAGTAACACCAACCGCTACTTTTCGCAAAGGATTTTTACTTAAACGCAAGCTGCGGAGTTTGGGCCAGGCTTCCAAAGACTCAAAGGCAATATTTTTTACGTCTATGTTGGTCAAGTCTATATGAAATACTTCCTTGGTGTGCAAATACTTGAGCCAATAAGTAAGCAATGACCAATCGAGCTGCAGCAACTCTCCAAACCTATACACAAACTTAAACAAGGTGACTTTACTGGGTGTAGTACTATATCGCCACTTTTGCAGCATCAGTTGATGATGTTTTTTTGTAATGATCTGTTCCAGTTTTTGAAGAGCTGCTTGCCTAAGGATAGCCTGTGGATGGAAGTTAGCCCAGCAAAACAAACAAGTAAGTGTACGTGGCGACAGCTTACTTTTGGGTACTTTTTTTATTTCCTGAATAATGAATGGGCATAAATGCTCGGGGAGTAGCTCCAGCGGATTGCCTAATAAGAGTAAAGCACGTGTTGAGTAGCTTTGCGTTGATTTTTTGAATAAATCTTTTACCTGATCAGGTAGCGTTTGCAGCCAGTTATCCCGTAAATCAATACGTCGGTGCTGAAAGTATTGCTCAAAATCCTGAGGCAATGTCTCTATCAAATTGCTTTGTAAATTGACCTCCTTCAAGTGTTCCATATTTAGTAACACCGCCGGAAATTCAGTCATTTGATTTCCAGTAAGGTCTAGTTCGTGCAAGGCTTTGAGTTGGCTAAATTTTTTAGGCAAGTTGGTCAACTGATTATTAGCTAAACTCAAGGTGTGCAATTGAGCGGTTTTAAGCAAAGATTGGGGAACTTGGGTAAACCTATTATTGGCTAAATCAAGCGTGGAAAGTTGTTTGGTGCGAAATGTATAAAGCAACTCATTCAGCTGGCAATGATTAAGCGTTATTTCGGTCACTTTTTTATGCTGAAAAAGCGATGGAGAGAGCAAATTGCCATATTGATTAAAGTTATCCTGAATAACGAACTGATCCAACCGGGTAAAAGTAGCCAAACTATCCGGCATTTGATATTCCTGGCCTTGCGACTGTATTTCCAGTTTTTTGACCTTACTCAATACTATCGACTTTTTGATTTTTGCCGCCAGGCCCATAAAATCTATCTCGTCCTGAACAATTGCTTGGGTTTTGCGAAGGAGTAAAATATGTAACGCCTTCTGTAAAAATTCCAGGTTTATTGGAGGGTGACTTTTGGACTGATGCGATTGTGACGCGATTAGTTCTATCAACAACAAAGTCTCAAAGCGATCGGCTTCAGCGGTTTTTACCCATTGGCCCAAGGTATTTTGAGGCCAGGGAAGTGGAATTTGATATAGTTTGGGAAAATATACCGATTTGTGCTGGAAGAAATAAAATACCAACCAAAGCACTTTGGCATTTGGGTTTAATAAATTGAAATGTAAGTTGAGCTTGTTTTTCCGGCAATGGCGCTGCAAAGACTCATAACAAGTACTCAAATATTTATTCAATTGTCGCAGCGTGCCTACGCCAATCGGATATTTTTTAGCCAGTTCTACCAGGCTGTTAATTTCATTGGTTTTCAGTTCAAAATGAGCATAATATAGTTTGTCACCCATAGATTTAAAATCTTGAAAGCATTTCTTACCACTTTCGACTTCCCAAAATCAACTTCGTCGTCAATAACATCATGGCAATAACACTAAAGAAATACATCAGATTGCGAGAGTCAATCAAGCCTCGACGAATGGTTTCATAATGATGGCTAATCCCAAATTGTACAATATAATAAGAAAAATCGCTGGAGTCGCGAATATTAGCCAAGTAACCAAAGCCCTCGAAAAAGATAAAGCAAAGAAACAAAGCCACAATAAACGATACAATTTGACTTTCGGTGAGTACCGAGGCCAACAAGCCAATGGCAGTAAATACAGCCCCCAATAAAATTAAGCCCACATACGAACCCATTGTGCCCGGAGTATCAATGTTTCCTGGCTGTATGCCTAGTTGGTAAATTGAAAAATAATATACCAGGGTAGGTACCAGTGCCAAAATCACCAAGACCAAACTAGACAAGTATTTACCCAATATTATATCCCAATCGGTCAAGGGGCGGGTAAAGAGCAACTCCATAGTCCCAGTTTTTTTCTCTTCGGCGAAGGTACGCATCGTAATGGCCGGAATGAGAAACATAAATACATAGGGAGCCAGGGTAAAGAGGCTTTCCAGGTCGGCGTAGCCATAATCCAGCACATTGGTAGACGGAAACACCCACATAAACAAGCCAATGCCAGTCAAAAACACCACAATGACAATGTAGGCAATCAATGAACTTAAAAAACTGCGTAATTCTTTGGTAAAAACGGTTAGCATAATTTTTTTAGTCGATAGTCAACCGTCCACGGTCAACAGCTTTTGCTATTAATTTTAATTTTTTTGATGAAAACGAGTTTTGAAAGACACGAAATCTACAGTGGACAGTGGACTATCGACTGTGGACTAGCTTATTTTGTACTTTTAAATTAAATCACCACTTCTATATATAAACAGACCTCGGACTATGGACTATCGACCGTGGACTGTGGACTAAATCACTTTGTTAAATTCTGGAACACATCCTCTAAAGTATTCTCTTGTTGTTGTAGCCCTACCAGCGTCCAGCTATGGGTTTTGGCCAATTCGAACATCGTAGGACGCACATCTACTTCTTTGTTGGCGTATACCTTATATTTATGATCACCCAAGGCTTCTACATTAGTAACCCCCTCTAGATCTGCTACCAATTGGGTGTCAATATCTTCTTTAAATTCGGTAATAAACACATTGGCTTGGTTTTGCATCGCCTTGAGCGAATCTACGTCGCCATCAGCCACCAACTGCCCCAAATTAATAATGATCACCCGATTGCACATGGCTTGTACTTCCTGCATAATGTGGGTAGAGAAGATTACCGTTTTGTCTTGGCCAATATTACGAATTACTTCTCTGATTTCTACAATTTGGTTGGGATCTAAACCACTGGTAGGTTCGTCCAAAATCAATACTGGAGGATCATGGATCAGTGATTGCGCTAAGCCTACCCGTTGGCGGTATCCTTTAGAGATGGCCCCGATTTTTTTGTGTTGTTCACGTTGTAAGCCACACAACTCTACCATATCTTCAATGCGTTGCTTGAGCTTTTTACCCTTTAAGCCGTGTAGTGAACCAATAAATCGTAGGTATTCTTTGATGTACATATCCAGATACAAAGGATTGTGCTCTGGCAAATAACCAATGTTTTTGCGTACATCCATAGAATTTTCGGTCACATCGGCTCCACACACCTGCACCGTACCTTCGGTAGGCGACAAATACCCGGTAGTGATCTTCATGGTGGTAGACTTTCCTGCTCCATTAGGACCCAAAAAACCTACAATTTCTCCTGGTTTTGCTTCAAACGATATATTATTCACCGCCTTTTGCTCGCCAAAGGCTTTGGTAAGTTTGCTTACAACAACTGACATTAGCGTTGGGTTTTCATTTATGTAATGTGCAAATAACGTATTTGAAGTTGAAATTAGTAAAAAAAAGGTTTTTAAATTCTTGATTTATCAGATTGTTTAACCCTTTAACCTTTGCGGGTGTTTTAGCGCAGCGACACCAACAAGCAACTACCCGAAAGTTTGAATTAGTTGGTTTCTGCATTCTATGGCCTCGCTATGCTAAGACTACACAAAAAGTGGAGCTGCATTTTCATATGCTACTTTTTTTAGTGTCTCCAAAAAAGCTTGCCCTTCGGGAAAAGTTGACGGTGTCGTTTCGCTCAAACACCACCAACGGATAAAATTTTTATCACATTTGCAAAACGCTGTCCTGAGCGAAGCCGAAGGAACTAACAATCAAGCATCGCATCGCGGAACCATTTAATTCAACCCTTGTTGGTGTTTTAGCGCAGTGACACCAACAAGCCCCTACCCGAAAGTTTGAATTAGTTGGTTTCTGCACTGTAGGGTCTTGCTATGCTAAGACCACACAAGAAGTGGAGTTGCATTTTCATATGCTACCTTTTTTAGTGTCTGAATGTAGTGTCTCCAAAAAAGCTTGCCCTTCTAGGGCAAAAGTTGGCGGTGTCGTTTCACTTAAACACCACCAACGGATAAAAAAGTATTGTCCTGAGCAAAGCCGAAGGCGAAAATAATTTATCCATTCATAATTTATAATTCATCTAAAGCCATCAAATCATTTTTTTTAAGTAAATTTTTTCATACATTTAATTACCTCATTTTAAAGCATTTAAGACTTATATCGGGAAATAAATAAATTTTTTTTGAAAAAAATCATCAAAAAAACTCCAGTGCAACCCACCTGTATTGTATAGCTAATCAAACGGAGCAAAAATGAGCGAGACTCAACAAGCTTCCGGCGTCTATCTAAAAGGTGTATTATGAGTAATTTCAATGACCCCATTTCTGATGAATACTGCGTAGAGCTGCTCGAAACTAAGCAGTACGACGCTATCCTGAGAGAGTACCAGGGGTACATCAAGGATAAAGTAGAGGCATACTTGCGAGGGTTTCCTTATTACAACCAATTCAAGGAAGACTTTTTTCAGGAAGTATACCTGCATTTGTACTCTAACTCTCTACCCAGTCCTTCATTTTTGAAAGCGTGCAAAAATGGGGTATCCTTTCGGTTTTATCTCGCCAAATCTATTCGCAACAAGCTGAATACTTTATTAACCCAGGAACGCAACAAACGAGAAAAAGTAGTATCGGTAAATAATTTGTATGGCAACGACGAAGAAGAAAAAACCGAGCGTAGCTACAACCTAATGCCCGATAAGAGTTATAAGCATCAAACGGAATCACAAGATTTATTAGGGCAACTCAAAGGCAAGTTTAGAGATTTTTTGACTACTTTTCTGGCTACATTCCCCAAGATCGGCTACAAACTCATTTTGTTATTAAAGCTACAGGCAAGAGCAGTAGTGACTGAGTTTGACTTGTTGAATTGTTTTCCAGGAATGAAAACCCGCGACATGCAAAAGTTGTTGGAAGCCTTGGGCGAAGACAGTGACTATCGCCACAAAGAAGATCGCGAGCTGTTTGACATAGTCCATCCTTATTTCCAAAAATACCGCAAAGAAAAAGGATCTCCCCAAGCCATTCAGCGGTGGATCAATCAGCACATTACGGGGGATAAATACAAAAAGGGAATTATTGATGACTTGGAGATCAAAGACGATGACCAAGTGTTTAGAATTAATGATAAAAAGCTTTTTGCTGATTTCTTGTACGAATACTTCCGCACCGATGCTGGCAATGATGTCAATGCCGAAGCGGAAGCAAGCCAAGAGTCTACCAAGGTAATTGCCTTGAAACCAAAGCTGGATGCTTCGGCAAAACGGCAAATGGTTGCACAAAAACTATCATTAGCGCTTTTAAGAGCAGGCACTCACTAATTATTTGAAAAAGGCAAAGGACTTGAAAATGAAAAGAATTTTCAAAATACATAAACGAACCAACCACAAAGAAAACCTGGCGGTACTGGAGCAGACCCTGGAGGAAGGGTTTTTTGAGGGGGAGCACTTAAACGATGCCGGTATTGGGTTGTTTGTGGAAGCAAAGTTGGTGAATCGCCAAGCCGATTTACCTGCAAAAATTAGAGACCATGTAGAAGAGTGTGCGATATGTCAGCGTGAGGTATACGAGTTTTACCAATTTATGCAAGACGAAAACGTATCTAATTCGTCGGTGCATACTTTTTTGGATAATTACCAACAAACCCTTTCGCCCAAACAAACTCCAGTGTTGGCTTTGTCGCGTCGGGTAAGAAGCATTGCTGCCGCGGTGATTATTTTGTTTGTAGTGGGTTGGGTAATGTTCAATATACCTACTGGCAAAAAAGTATCGCCTATTTCGCAAATTCATTCTCCGTTTGTCAACCAATCTATAGATGTGCGTTACAACGAATTGGAGATCAACAACGAAGAAGCAAAAACCCTGAGATTAGAAAACGGAACCACTATTCATATACCCGCCTATAGTTTTATAGACAAAGACGGGCGCCCGGTCAAGGGAAAAGTAAAGCTCAATTATCGGGAAATGCACAGCGCGGCCGATGTAATTGCCAGCGGGGTGCCTATGGAATATGACAGTGCAGGGGTGAAAAACAATCTGGAAACCGCCGGGATGTTTGAAATACGCGGAAAAAAAGGCAAAGAACCTGTATATATTGCCCAAGGCAAAACCATTGATGTACAGTTTGCCTCTCGCCACGAAGGTGAGGGGTTTAACCATTATTATCTGGAAGATGGTACTCAGCCACTTACCTATAATTACTTGAATGCTAACCAGGCAGGTATTATTCCGGGTGCTTTTGGGCAAAGCAATACACCTGCTAGAGTAAATCCTCGCTGGAACTGGATGGGAATGTCTTTGATTACCTCTAAGTTGTTGGTGCAAAAGCCCGAACCGGTGCAAAAAAACTCGCAGAATAAGGCCAATCAGAGGATAGATTCTTTGAAAAATGTGATTAACCAAATGAAGGCCCAACACCGCACCGACTCGATTGAGTTTATCGAGAAGATGTTGATGGAGCAGAAGAAAAAACAAGAACAAGTAAGAAAAGCCAAGGAAGATTACTTCCAGTTAGATTTTAATGTAGGCAAAAATCCTTACCTGGAGTATTTCAAAGAAGTAGTATGGCAATACGTAGGAGAAAACAAGCAACAAAGCCCTACGCAAGGCAATAGTTGGATATTTAACGAAAAGTGGGATGATATTAAATTGACCAATTTGCGTTATGTTCCCTTGTCTTTGAAAGGGCACCAAGGAGAAGTATTTTCGGTGAGTTTTTCTCCCGATAGCAAATATCTGGTATCGGCTTCGGCAGATGGTACCGCCAAGATATGGGACAATAGAGGAAACCTATTGAGGAGTTTAGATGGCCATAGTCAAGCGGTTACTCAAGCTAAATTTTCTTCTAATGGCAAGTACATCATTACCGCTTCAAATGATAAAACGGCTAGGTTATGGAGCTTAGATGGTAAGGTACTGGCAAACTTGACAGGACACCAAGGCAAAATTATTTCGGTAGACTTTTCTGAAAATGGTCAAAGAATATTGACTGCTTCTGAGGACAATACGGTGAAATTATGGTCTACAAGTGGGCGATTGTTGCATACTTTGGCCCACAAATATGCGTTGAAGAGCGCCCTGTTTGCTCCCAATAGTAAATATGTATTGACAGTATCTAAAAAAGGCCCTGCCAAAATCTGGTATATAGATGGTAAACTCTTACATACGTTTGAAGGAGATTATAATTCGGCTAGTTTTTCAAGAGATAGCGAATACTTGCTCACTACCTCTACCATTGCCGAGTTTGGAACCAAACTGTGGCGTATTAATGGAGAATTGATGCACACGATTAAAGGTGCTACCGATCAGGCAATTTTTTCTAACGATGGCAATTACTTGATTACGGTAGGCAACCGTAGCGCCCATTTGTTTTCTATTTACAAAAAAGGTGTACGTACGGTGTTGATAAAAAATATGGGCGGTAGCTACAAAGGAAAAGGCCACTTGGGTAAAATTAACAATATTCAGTTTTCTCCAAGTCAACATTCCATTATTACGGCTTCTACCGATAATCTAGCCAAAATCTGGGATGGTAATGGTAACTTTCGTTACAACCTGAGAGGACACCTGAGCAAGGTAAACGATGCGGCTTTTTCGCCCAATGGTTTGCATATTGCCACTGCTTCGGCTGATAAGACCGTAAAGCTTTGGATTGAAACTTCTCAAAAAGATATTTATGAGCTAGAGCTCGTGAAAGAGCGCAAGGTGATTGAAACCAAGCGTGGGCGTAAAGAAGTACCTGGGAAAAACTTTGTGACAATTGTGAGAAAGGCAAATAACGAAGAAATCCCGGAAGAGCTACAAGCTGAAGGAATCTTGCATAAATCATTTACCCAAAGCAAAAATCTCAATGAAGTGATTGCGAAATACGAGGAAGCGGTGAAGCAAAAATCTAATTTGTTGCGCACCCTCAAAGCCAAAAAACCAGAGGTTAAGGCCAAAGTATTGCGAGGGTTCAAGATTCGTAAGTTTGGAGTGTATGGGGTACATCGTATTTTCAAAATGCCTGATAATATTATTTGTAAAGCCGAGTTTGACTTTGGAAATGGGCAAACCAGCTTGGACGAAAACTACCGGGTGTATTTGATTACGGGTGACCGTGGATCAGCCATTATTCCTTATACCCAACAAAGCTGGCAAAAATTTCAGTTCAGCCCTGATATGGTCAATAAGTTGATTGCTATTTTGCCTAACGATCGCTTAGGGATGATGAATAAACAGGAATTTGCTCATATAGACATTGATAAGCTCGATAAACAAGGGAAATATACTTTTAGACTGCATCCAAGGCCCATTATGTCAAAACAAGACCTCGATTTTGTGTTAAATTGACCATAGCTGAGGCGCTATATTTGAAACTTTTACTAAAACTATATATAAATCGAAAGCAGGCCACCTCCCTCGGGAGAAATGGCCTGCTTTTTTGTTTGTATCAAGGTGGTACACACTACTGGCTACCAAATAATATTTTAGTTTTTCCAGACCTGACAGGTTTCAAAAACCTGTCAGGTCTAAAGTGCTTTTATTATTCATTTACTACTTTCGGAGAATATTTTTCGGCGAGCTTTGTCGCCAGTTTTTTCCCTTTTTTGATACAATCAGGCAGAGAAATACCGTCTTTCCAATTGGCACATACAAACAGTTGCTCTTGTTCTAACTCATCTGCAATGCGATGCGCATCCAGTATGTTGAGGTCGTATTGAGGAATGGCCTGATCCCATTTACAAAGATTTTGATACAAAGGCGACGCACTAATCTGGTAATGTTCCGAGAGTTCCTGGTGTACTTTACCCAGTGTAATTTGCTTAGAGTTGGTTGTATGTTGAGGAGATTGAGTGCCTCCCACAAATGTCGTAAAAAGTACCTCATCTTCGGGGCAGCGTCCGCTAAAAATCGAACTAGTCCAAATGCTACCTGCGGTATAGAGTCCTTCTATTTTGGGGTTCAGTCCTCCAAAACCATCCAGTGGATGTTTGATCGCATCTCGTTTGTAGGTAGAGTGTACTGCCACCATAGGAGGGTAGTAGATTTTTCCTAAAGCCTGGCTAAATGCTGGGAAACTTTCGGCCAAAAATTGTTGTGCAGCTGGAGCAGCAGTAGCCACCACAAGTTGATTTACCTGAAAAGTTTGCTCGTCGTTGGTATGAATCGTGTAGCCACTGGTGGTTTTTTGCACATTGGTTACCTGAAGGCTTAGTTTCAGGCGATCTAGTTTCTGAGCAAATGCCTTGGGCAGGGTTTGCATGCCTTTCTTGAAACTAGACGTGTGTCGGCGTTCAACAGACTTGTTTTTTATTAGCCCCTTGATTACCGATCCATAGTTTTGTTCATATTCGTGTAGTTGGGCAAATGTCTTATGCATGAGCAATTGTTCCGGGTCGCCCGCATAAATACCCGCCACAAAGGGGTTGAGAGCATAATCTACGATTTCTTTGGAAAAACGTCGTTCAAAAAACTGACTCAAGGTTTCGTTTTCGATGGTTTGTTTGGGCCGACGGCGTTCTTTGAAGATGGCCAACTTGCTCGAAAAACTAAAAAAACGATTGAAGAGAAGTTTGGAAGGCTTGGCCGGGAGCTTGCGGTATTTGCCATTTTTGAAAATATAACGATTTTGACTCACGTCATTGCTAGGAAGTAGCTCTTCGTCAATGCCCAATTCCTCAATAATTTGCTGAATCTCCGAATCTACCATGATAGAGTTTGGACCTTGCTCAAGTACATAAGCCCTGTGATTCGTGGAGTTGTCCTGAATAGTGCGAATATAGCCACCTGCTTGCTCAGATGCCTCTAAAAGGATGTAAGGTATATCTAATTTTTGTAGGTGATAGGCCAGACTAAGCCCCGAAATACCTGCACCAATGATCCCTATCATAATGTTCTTATTTAGCGTGTAAGATGTATAACTGATTGATAAATAGAAGGTTATTTGTTAAAGCCAACTTTAAGTAATGGTATACATACATTAGCAGTACCTATCACAAAAATGAACTTAAAAAAAACAAATTTCAAATTTTTGTGGGTGACTTTTGCTCATTAAATGTATCTCTTGCTAAAGAACCTAACAAAATCAATTGAAAATTTCATTGTACAATGAACAAAACCGCGATTAGGTTAAAAATAAATCAAGAATAAAATCAACAATTAATTAATCAAACTAATGAAAATAATTTACTTCGCGTTATGCAATGTGCTCTTGTTTTTGAGCGTCGCTAAAATCCAGGCTCAGTCAACTACCACCGACTTTGAAGATCAAATTCAGGGCGTTTACCTTGATTATAAAACCAAGGAGTTAGTGTATCTCTATTCGTTGAATATGATGTACTATCTTCCTAAGGCTAATTATACCAATAAGCATGTCAAAATGATGATCTTATTGGATCAAGACAGTATTCAGCGTAGGATGAATATCCAATTTTACGAAAGTGATTATAAATGCACTTTTAAATTTGCGCAGGATTTCCAAACCTTTATTTGTTCCAATCCTGATGGCACTCAACAGTTGTTTACTCGTACTCAGTCTCCATTAAACACCAGTTTTACCCAATTCGTCAAACTTTTTCCTTTAGGTAGCGCACAACTATTTGTCCCTAAAAGTTTGAAAACCAACAAAACAATTCCCATTGAAATGGTAATGAAGTTTTTGATCAATGATGATCAAAATCGTTTTTTTTCATTTCTGGGTAAAATCAGCCAAAAAGAGTTTCGTATGGGGCTATATACAGCTCATGTTCAAAACTTTGGCTTTTATTTTACTTTTCATTGTGTTAGGCGGCTGGCTCTCAGTAACGACTTTTACACATTGCTTTTCTATGCAAAGGGTGTCTGTTGCTCGGGGGAAGTAGGTTCAGAGTATACTTATTTGGCGAATTTTACCAAGCAAGGTCAATTGATTGATTTTGTACCATTGGGTTACTCTACACATTACATGGTGAAACGTGAGAGTACTTCTGCTACAGCAAAACTAGTAGGGAATAAGGTGAAGATAAATGAAACCATCATTTATGGTAATCCTGATATTACTAAGCAGGATTCACGATCTATACAAAATACTTTACTTTACAAAGTTTTATCGGACGGGCATATTCAACTGGTTAAGAAATGGTCTTCTGATATTCAAGGAAATTACATTGGAGCCAATGGTGAAAACTTATTAGATGTGACTCGTGGTAAATTTCATGGCTATAATATTAACGTTAGTTATAGAGAAAAATCAGCCGCACTCGAGCCCTGCCAAATAGTTGAGAACTATGAACAAGTAGGAAGGGTCATTGTGAAAGCACCTGGTGGAATGCAAACTTGGACATTGCGATTCAATGACAATAGAGATGAAGTAATATTGACCAAATCGGATGGTTCGTCTCAAAAGTTTAAAAGAGCGAAAAAGTAATAAACCAATCTCTGTAACACAATTCCTGAACGAATGAAAACGCTGTTTAAACCCCTCTTAATTGTTGTTATATCATTTTTTTCTTTTCAGGCTTTTAGCCAAGCCAACAAACAATTTTACAAAGCCATCTCGGGCACCTATCTGGACGAGCGTTCGGGTGAAATTGTATACTTGATTTTGGCCGATATAGGTGGTGTTGAGCCTTTTAAAATGTATTATCAGTTAAATGAGCAGCAGGCTCCTAAAAAAGCCAAAATGATGAAAGAGTTGACCAAGGATATCAACCGCCTTTGGATAAAGGTCAAGTTTCATCAAAGCAATTATATCTGTGAGTTTACATTTGCGCCTGATTTTGACACATTTACTTGCAAAAATCCGGATGGGAGTACGCAGGTATTTAAACGAAATATGTTACCTGCGCGAAAGCCTTTTAGTTACTTTTTAGCCCATTTTCCCAAAGCACCCTTGCAGCAGCCTGTAGATATTACCAAAATGACCAAAAAAGGTAAACCGATACCCATAGAGTGGGCTATTAAGTTTATCATCAATCAAAACGAAAACTTATCCAATGATTTGCTGCCCGAGAACAAATCGGCATTTACGCAAACCCAAAAAATGGATTACAAAAGACGGATGATATTGGATAAGCTTTTGAATGGCCAGGGATTCCGTTCGATATCTTTTTACTACATAGGGCAAGTATTTTTGAGCAATCAATTCTCTTCAGTATTGTTTAGGGTCTCTGGACATCCTCATTATGAAGCTGCCTCTGATGATATTTATTTGGCGAATTTCACTAAATCTGGAGAACTCCTGGGGGTGGCATCAATTAGCTATGTCATGTTCAACTACGTGTATTCCTCTACCGAAGCCAAAGGAACTATTTCTAAAAATAAAATAAGCATAGAAGCGATTACCAAATATGGAAAAGTAGCACAAGCAATGATTGCTACCGAAAAAGGTGAAAAGATGGGGGAGGTTTTACAAGAACAAGAAATCATACGCTACACTATAGCTCCTTCTGGACAGATCAAGCGGCAACAAAGGTTTTTCAAAGGTTTTCCTGGGAAGTTTTATGATAAAATCGGATTTCCGACTTGCTGGCTTACAAAAATAAAAGGAGAATTTGAAGCAATGATTTTGACGATTGAAAATGAAGAAGACAAAGGCAAAGAAACCAAGCTAAAGTTTGTGAAACTGGAACCAGCCCAAAGGCTACTCCACATGAACAACCCAAAAGATGATCAAATCTGGAAGTTTCAATTTAATGAAACCAAAACCTCGCTAAAAATCATTAAACCTGATGGAACTTTTCTGATGCTCAAACGATGATCATTGAAAAATAAAAACCACTCACCAACAAAATCGGCAAGTGGTTCAACTCTCAGGTATTCATTCGTAGGCTGTTTAACACCCGGTACCTTACCTGATGCTCTTTATTGCTTATTGGAATGGTCTACCTTGGTATCAGGCAGCGCTTTTTTCAGTTGGTCAGCTACCGCCTTGGGTACGTTGGTACGCTTGATATTGAGTGTTTTAAGTTGTTTCATAGTGCTCAATGCCGGAGGCAATGCTGTAATATTAGTATAGCTTAAATCCAGGGTTTCGAGGTTGCGTAAGCCACCAATGGTACCTGGAAGCGTAGTAAATTCTTTGTTAGAGGATGCCGATAAGTATTTGAGCTTACTAATTTGGCCAATCGTGGCAGGCAAAGTTTTCAGTTCGTTACGGTAAGCGTACAGGTACTCGAGGTTTTTGAGTTTAGAAATATTGGCGGGTAGGTTGGCAATTTTACAATCGGTAATGCTCACCGTGCGCAATACTTCCATATTGGCCAACTTATCCATCAATTTGGTAAGCTCGGCTGCATCAAAAGTGTTTTTGTCTAAGAATAAAGCCTTTACATTGTCTAAATTACCTACATTTTCGGGCAATACCACCGGCTTACCCATATTGGCCAACCATACCTTTTGCAACTTCGGCAGAGAATCTAATTTGTTAAAAGTATCTTCTAAATCGATGCTTGAGCAGCCTGTTAGGTTGATTTCATATAGTTTTTCCAGTTTGGTCGTGCTTTCAGGAAGTTTAGCAAGCCCCGTATTTTTGCCCACGTACAATTGTGCCAAATTAGACAACTCACCCATTTCCTCAGGCAAAGCCGTGATTTGGTTTTCAGTCAAAGTAATGTAACGTAACGACGATAAGTTTTTGATCGTAGCCGGCACCGCACTGATTTGGTTGTTACCCAAAGTTAGGTTTTTGAGGTTGGTCAACTGCCCCAGCTTGTCCGAAATCTCGCTAATTTGATTGCGGTGCAAGTATAGGTTTTCCAGCGTAGACAAGTTATAGATTTCTTCGGGCAAAGCGGTTAATTCATTGTAGCTCAGCTTCAATTCTTTGATTTTGAGCAGACTACCAATTTCGGCAGGCAAAGAAGCAATCTTGTTGCTTTCTACAATCAAAGTTTCAAGGTTGGGTAACTTACCAATTTCTTTGGGCAGGGTAGTCAAACCACAACTATGCAAAGAAATGTACTGAAGGTTTTTGAGCGAACCAATGCGTGGATCCAGGGTTTTTAAATCTCGGTTAAATGCCAAACGCAATCGTTGTAGGTGCTTGAGTTTAAACAAATCTTCAGGCAAGGCAGTAAGCTTTTTTTCTGCCAAATTAAGCTTGTACACCTTATCGGGTTCGGCCAGGGCTTCTTCCAACGATTTGTATTCTTTAGCCTTGCGCAGGTCGCTTTCCGAAATCATGGGAATGTTCCAGGCTTCCTCTTTTACACTGGCTTCTTCATTGTCACCAGTACCTTCAGTGTTGTCGGTTTTGCCTCCGCCTCCACAAGCGGTAAATAAAAAAATGCCAGCAAATGCGAACAGTAGGGGGATTAATTTGAAATTTGTCTTCATAAGAACGCTTTATTTTAATTAGCTTTCTCATTGATAGAAGAGGGAGGGAAAAGGTTAACTGTGGAAGTGAAAAGCTTTTTAAATTAAAAATGAAAAACGTAAAATAAAAAGTGGGCGCGAAGCGGTAATTAGTCCACAGTCAACGGTCGATAGTCCATAGTTTTTAGTTCGTAGTCAGGAGTTCATAGTTTTGCTATGCATCGTGGAACCATAGAACAATGAAACAATAGAGCAATAGAAACGCTCATATTTGCAAAATTAATAATCAAACATCAATAATTAATCAGCGCATCGCGAAAGACGTTGTCCTGAGCGAAGTCGAAGGAACTAATTTATAATTCAGCCATTCATAATTCATAATTGACCATTAAACTAAGCCATCTCCTTATACTGCATTTTGTACAATTGTGCGTACCAACCGTCTTTTTCTAATAGTTCGGTGTGGGTACCCTGTTCTTTGATTTCGCCCTTGTCTAGTACAATAATCTTGTCTGCCTTTTGGATCGTAGACAAACGGTGAGCAATTACAATAGATGTACGACCTTTCATGAGTTTCTCAATGGCGTTTTGAATCAACTCCTCGGTTTCAGTATCTACCGACGAAGTGGCTTCATCCAATACTATAATCTTAGGATCGTACACCATTGCCCGTACAAAAGACACCAACTGCCGCTGACCTACCGATAGGGTAGAGCCACGCTCCATTACATTGTAGTTGAAACCTTCGGGAAGCTTTTCGATAAACTTACGGGCGCCTACCAGCTCAGCCGCTTCAATAAGCTTTTCGTGGGGAATTTCGGTATTGCCCAGCACAATGTTTTCTTTGATGGAATTAGAAAACAAGAACACATCTTGTAACACTACCCCAATTTTTGAGCGTAAATAGGCCAGTTCGTAGTCCTCAATGTCTTTGCCATCGAGCATGATCTGCCCCTTGTTGATTTCGTAAAACTTACTCAACAAATTGATGATAGACGATTTACCAGCACCAGTAGCTCCTACCAAGGCTACGGTTTCGCCTTTTTTCACATCAAACGAGATATTCTTGAGTACATAGTCCTCATCTTTGTAGGCAAACCAAACTTTGTCAAATTTGATATCTCCCTCAATACTTTCAGGCGCATAAGTACCTTTGTTAGGAATGGTTTCCTGGGTATCCAATAAGTTGAGAATCCGGTGCATGCTCACGATTCCCATTTGCAAAGTATTGAAACGGTCGGCTAACATTCGGATGGGGCGGAAAAACAAGTTGATGTACATAATAAAAGCAATCAACACGCCTAATGATACGTCTTCGTGAAGTACGCCACGGGCTCCATACCATACCACCAAACCAGTACCTCCTGCTGAGATAATTTCAGCAACTGGAAAATAAATAGAATAATATAACACTGACTTGATGTGGGCTTTACGGTGCTCTCGGTTAATTTTTTTGAATTTTTTGCTTTCGTTGGCTTCACTACCAAAAATTTGTACAATACTCATTCCGGTAATGTGCTCTTGCACAAAGGCATTCAGATTAGAAACAGCAGCTCTTACCTGATCAAATGCAACTTTGATTTTTTCCTTGAAAACATAGGTACTAAGCAGCAATAAGGGCAGCAATGACAAACTTACCAATGTAAGGCGCCAGTTGGTGTATAGCATAATCCCCAAAATGGCAAAAATGAGTAACAGATCAGCCAGGAGGGAGGCAATCCCTTGAGAAAAAACATTGGACAAAGTTTCAATATCCGAAACAGTACGAGTGACCAACCTTCCAATAGGAGTGTTGTCGTAAAACTTGAGGCGAAGACCTAAAATATGTTCATACAATTTCACTCGAATATCTTTGATAATGGTTTGCCCCAGCCAGTTAGACAAATAGGTATGGGCGTACATCAAAAATGCCTCAATAGCCAAGACCGCGACCATAAGCAGCGCAATAGTTACCAATCCAGGATAGTTGCCAGTAATGATGTAATTATCTACCGCATATTGAATCAACAACGGTCGGGAAGGCCCAAAAACTGCTGTGAGCACAGTCAGGAATATGAGTAAATAAAAATATTTTTTATAAGGTTTTACGAAATAAAATAGTCGCTTAAATGTAGTCCAATCTAATATCTTCTTGGATTCCGCTTTTTCTTGTTCTGCCATTTTATGCTTTTAAATAAGTATGATTGCTATATGGCCCCCATAAAACCAGCTTATTGCTCAGGGTTTATCAGAGGATTTGCAACTAACATGGTGTAGCAATGATAGTAATGTTCAAATATAGGGATATTCAACTTTTGCCAAAAACAATCCTTGAGCAGGTACCGACCACCCGGCTTGTTTTCGGTCTTTACTTAGTATAATTTGTTCAAATTCTTCTAAATTGATTTTGCCACTGCCTACATTGAGTAAAGTACCCACAATGGCTCGCACCATACCCCGTAAAAAACGGTTGGCCCCAATGTAGAATACTAACAATTTTGTGTTGTAGTAAGTTTCTTCTTTCCAAATTGCCTGGCTAATGTCACAAAGGTAGTGATTTACGTCAGTATGTACCTTGCTAAAGCACTGAAAGTCTTTGTGGTTTAACAATATTTCTCCGGCTTTGTTCATTTGCGTAATATCAAGCTTATGAAAGTTATAATAGCTAAAATCTCGCAAAAATGGTGTCTTTTCCCGGTTGATACGATAGATATAATGCCGCTGGGTGGCATCGAATCGGGTATGGGCATCAGGAGCAACTTGAACAAGACGATAAATAGAAATATCGGGAGGGAGGATACCATTGAGTTTCTTGACAAATTCACCTTCATCCAGGGATTGTTCGGTATCAAAATGGGCAAATTGTTGGATGGCATGTACCCCAGCATCGGTACGGCCACTACCCAAAATTTCGGTGGGTTGTCGTAGTAAGGTACTCAAAGCATTTTGTATTTCGGCCTGTACCGAATGCGCGTTTTTTTGCATTTGCCAACCGTGATAGTTGGTGCCATTGTAGGCAAGTTCCAGAAAGTATCTCAATCGTTTATAGTTTTTAATTGGGAGTGGGTAGCCTTCGGCTAATGGTTACATTGTTTCATTGTTCCGCTTCGCTTATTGTTTTGCGACGCATCGCGTAACAATATAACAATGAAACAATAGAACAATCAAACTCCAAAGCTACATCTTAAAACTCATTTGATGCAACTCTGCATACCAACCTTTTTTGTCCAGCAACATTTGATGGTGGCCTTGTTCTTTAATCTCTCCTTTATCGAGTACAATAATGTTATCCGCTTTTTGGATAGTAGCCAAACGATGAGCAATGACAATGGCAGTACGGCCTTTCATCAATTTTTCCAAGGCAGTTTGTACCAAAAGCTCCGTATCAGAATCTATAGAAGAAGTGGCTTCGTCTAATACAATAATCTTGGGATCAAACAATAGCACACGTGCAAAGGAAATCAGCTGACGTTGGCCTACCGAAAGCGTGGCCCCTCGTTCTTGTACGTTATAATCCAGCCCGCCAGGTAGCTTCTCGATAAAGGCTCGGGCACCCAGCCAATCAATGATTTGCCAAATTTGATCATCCCGAATGCGATGGTCTCCTAAAGTGATGTTTTCGCGGAGCGATTCGGCAAACAAAAACACGTCCTGAAGCACCACGCCTATTTGGCGGCGTAAAAAACCAAGGTGGTATTCCTGAATGGGCAAGGCATCGAGATAAATGTTTCCGCGAGTAGGTGCATAGAAACGATTCAACATATTGATAATAGAGGTTTTGCCCGCGCCGGTAGCACCAACCAAGGCCACGGTTTGCCCAGCGACTACCTCAAAGGAAATGTCTTTGAGCACGTACTCGTTTTCAGTGTAGCTAAGCCAAATGTGCTGAAATTTGATGTGTCCTTGAATTTTTGTTGGGGCCATTTTGCCCTGATCGGGGGTAGTGGCTGGATTTTCCATCAGGATAAAAATCTTTTGCATGCTAATGGCTCCCAATTGCAGCACATTTAGCCTTTCGGCCAAATTTCTGATAGGCCCATAAAACATCCGGATATACATCATAAAAGCGACCAATACGCCCAGTGAAATCTCATCTTTGAGAACACTACGGGCGCCAAACCACACCAAAAAGCCTAGCCCAGCGGCGGTAAGTACCTCAGTCAAAGGATGGTAAACGGCCTGATACAATTCAGTTTTGAGATAAGCAGTACGATGTTCTTTGTTGATGGCCTTAAATTTACCTTTGGCCTGTTTTTGTATGCCAAACAACTGTATAATATATATACCCGTAATGTGCTCTTGCACAAAAGCATTGAGGTTAGACACGGCGTTTCTAACAGCATAAATTTCTTTTTTCATCACCTTTTTGAAGATAAAAGAACTCCAAATAAGCAAGGGCATCAACGATAAACTTACCAGGGTAAGTGGCCAGTGGGTAGAGAGCATCAGGGTGAGAATAATGATTAAGAACAGAGTATCGGCAATCATTGCTGCGATGCCCGAAGACAAAATGCTGCTCAGCGTTTGTACATCCGAAATATTGCGGGTAATGAGGTGCCCTAGTGGAGTACGGTCATAAAATTTGAGCCGAAGCTTAAGCGTATGCGCAAATAACTGAACCCTGATGTCCCGAATAATTGTTTGCCCCAGCCACTCGGCCAGGTAAGTATGGGCATACGTAAAGTAGGTCTGTAATGCCAGCACGGCCAACATCCATCCACATACATTCAATAACCCCGCATAGTTTCCGGTGAAAATGTAGCGATCAATGGCTATTTGGATCAAATAGGGCTGGGCCGGACGAAGAAACGAAGTAAGTAGGGCAAGGGTTAAGAGTATAAAAAAACGTTTTTTGTAAGGCCTTACAAATTGGACCAACCGCTTGAGGGTACGAAGACTGGTAATTTTAACGTCGTTTTGTATGGAGGAATCACTCATAATTTGAGGCAATTCTTTAAAGTTAAAAAAACTGAAGAGATTGGGTGCAAAAAAATTGCTAAATTGCGTTTTTAGATTTTAGACCTCACATGAGAACAACTTGGGTAGCTTAACAATAAAAGACCTTTTATTAACGCCTATATACCTGAGCTTTATTTTGATGGCCACAATGGCTATACGCAATTCCATCAAAAATAAAGCTTTGAGGACGTATTTCATGTGGGGGATTTGGCTCAAGATTTTTGGCGCCATTGCCTTAGGGATTATCTACAACACCTATTATGGTGGCGATACCAACTTGTTTTTTAGAGATGGCGGTATTCTATGGGAAATATTACTGGAATCGCCTTCTATGGGCTTTCGGCTATTGTTTTTTACCGAGGCAGGTGATAATTCTCCCGAAATTTTTCAGTACGTCCGACGTATCTATTATTATATCGATAAACACTCCTTTGCGGTATTGCGTATTTCGGCCGTTTGCAGCATCTTCTCCTTCAATACCTACACCATCAATGCCATATTTTTTGCCATCATGAGTTTTACTGGAGTTTGGTGCATTTTTAGGGTTTGGCATCACCTCTTTCCGCAATTGGTACGCCCTATGGGAGTAGCCGTATTTTATATTCCGTCAGTTATTTTTTGGGGATCAGGTTTGCTCAAAGATACCATCACCTTAGGGGCTTTAGGATGGATGTTTTACGGGTTTTATTTCGGGATTATTTTACGTAAAAAAATGGTAGCTAACATCTTGTTATTGTTGCTAGGTGTTTGGGTAAGCAATGCTATTAAACAATACATACTACTCATTTTTGTGCCTTCAGCCTTACTCTGGATATTTTTACAATACCGCAATAGAGTAAAATCTCGTCCCTTAAGAGTTATTTTGTTGCCCGTTATGATGAGTATTGCAGTGCCGGCAGGTTTTTTTGCCGTCAACCAAATTGCAGGAGAACAGAGCCAATATAGTATAGATAGAGTGGCTGCCAACGCCAAAATAAACTCAGAATGGCTAGAGTATGTGTCTCAGCAACAAGGAGGTTCAGGATATAGTTTGGGGGAACTGGATGGATCGCTGGGTAACATGTTAGTCAAGTTTCCGCAGGCAGTTTGGTTGGCACTATTCCGTCCTTATATTTGGGAGGCAGGCAATCCCTTTATGTTGCTTTCAGCCCTGGAATCCTTTTTCTTTTTATTGCTTACCTTCCGACTGGTGCTAACCGTTAATTTTGGCAAGTTGGCCAGGCAATTCGTAGACCATCCCATACTGTTTTTTTCGTTGGCCTTTACTTTGGTACTGGCTTTTGCCTCCGCCATTACCTCTAATAACTTTGGTACCGTAGTGCGCTACAAAATTCCCTTTATGCCTTTTTACCTGGCTACTTTGTACGTCTTGCGTTACAAGCTAAAAAACTCCACAAAGTTATTTTGATTAGAATTGACTGAATAATGATCTTCTACCGTTTTTCGAGCTTTTTTTCCTAGTTTTTCTCTCAAATCTGCCGACTGCATCAAGTGTAACAATGCTTGACGCCATTCTTCGGGAGTATTACATACAAAACCATTTTCGCCATTCTGCACAATACGGGTATTGACACCTACTGGACTTACCAATGGCGGAATGCCTAATGCCATGTATTGCAAAGCTTTGAATCCGCATTTGCCCTTTGCCCATTGATCATCCGAAAGCGGCATTACCCCAATATTAAAATTAAGCAAGTCTTGAATCTCCGTAGTTTTTTCCCAAGGTTTAAAAACCAGTGATTTTAGCTTCAATTGTGGTGGTTGGTTGGCAATCACCTGAAATTCAAAAGTATAGGTTTGCTCAAGCTCTTGTAAAATGGGTTCCAAAAAATCAAGATAAGGCAAGGTAGAATGAGAACCTGTCCAGCCAATTACCAGCTTGTCATTGGTTTGCGCTTTAGTTTGATTATGCAAGTTTGTAGTGTCAATTGTAGTAGGGTTGTACACTACTTTATCGTTAAATTGGCGCGCATAATCTCCTAGATACTCATTACCTACACTCACTTTATAAGCCCATTTACAAATCAAAGCCGTTTTTTGGTGAAACTTGATTTTGGCCACCAACGCGTTCTGGCTCGAGGTATTGGGTAACCAAATAGCGTCATCAAAATCATAAATAATTTTCTTACGCCACACCTTGGCAATAATCCACTCAAATAAAGGATAGCCCACTGGAGCCGCTTCACGATGGATGAATACAAAATCGAACCTACGCAAGCGAAACATCAACCACCAGCGCTTGATAAACCCCCATAGAATGCCCATAACCTTTTGAGGATAATTACCTGGCTTATACAATATTCGCCAAGTCTTGAGACTCATAAAAGAAGCCTTGGTAAGCTCAAAATCACGTTGTTCCAAATGATCCAAATACTGTTCGAAGCGGAAGCGTTGGGAGGGAGCTTCTCCTGTTGGGTAGGGGTAAATAAAGAGTACTCGAGTGGGTGTCAATTTTTAATTATTGATGTTTAATTGTTACATTGTTTCGCCTTCGGCTTATGGTTGCATTGCTAGTTCCTTCGGCTGCACTCAGGACAAGTGTTTCGCTTCGCTTATTGTTTCATTGTTTCACGATGCGATGATTGATTGTTAGCTCCTTTGGCTGCGCTCAGGACAACGTTTTGCAAATATGATAGTCAATTATGAATTATGAATTGATCAATTATATCCGCTTTGCGCCGCCCTTGTTCCTTAATCCCTGCTCCTAAATCACGCTTCGCGCCAACTTTTCATTTTTCACTTTTAGCTTTTCACTTAAGAACCCCCTTCACCGCACTCACCACATTGTTGCCCTCAAAATTGATATTTCCGGCAAAAGTAACTTCAAGTCCAAATTCTTCGAACCATTGCTTTACTGTTTCTACCCGTTGAGGTTGGTCATATTCAGGCGAAAACATATCAAAAGTATCCAAAATCACCCATTCTCGTAGCTGCGTTTTATTTAGATTTTGGGGCAATGTGTTCTTGATATCGCAAATAGGGATAAAACGGTTGGTAAGTTTACCAATACCTATTTTATTAAAAAACTGAGAGGCATTGATCATCCAGGAGGCATTTTTTTCGATACGACGCAACAGCTTATCGTGGGGCATTTTTTTGGTCCAGGGACGAAACATATACTTCGCATGTATCTTGGTCCACCAGCCACGAATGGGGTAAAAATCTACAAGTAGTTCCCCACCTGGTTTTACCATTTTTACCAGATTTTCCACCGACTTTTTTACGTCAGGAGTATGCTGTAATACGCCAAAGCAAAATACCTTGTCGAAGGTTTGAGGAGCAAAAGGCAAGTCATAGATACTGGCCTGAAACAAATGAAATCGCTCTTTAGGATGGTGCCCATTGTTCTTAAAATTGGCCTCCACCGCGTTAGAGTAATCCACACTGTACAAATTGGCTTGGGTATGGTCAAGCACTACCTGCGAAAATCGCCCCGCACCTGAGCCTACTTCCAGCACGTTTTTTCCAGTGAGGTCTTCTTTGTCCCACTCTGTAACCGCAAAGAAACGCGTCTTGCTTTGTGAAGACTGTTCCGAAAAACGATCTATCTGAGTTTGGGTAAATTTATTCCATTGAAAACCAAAATTTTGGGTATAGTTATCGTCTTGCACAAAACGATAGGCTCCTGCTATTTTAGGAAATTCTTGTCCGGCCTGATCAATCAATTTTTCATCCTCAACCGTCAAATCCTGTTGATTGTAAGGGTTTACAAGCATCATATTGTTCCTCGTATATTATTAAGTTATCGATCATTCACTGGAATATCCAACACCTCGCGATAAACTTTATCGTACAAATTTACGCCCTTTTTCAAACTATAATACTCTAGAGCAGCATTTCTCAATTTTTCTTTGGCAATGCCTCGAGTAGCCGGAAGCTGATCTATGGCATAATCAAAGGTGGCATCGTCAAATTTGTCGATTAACGACCCAAATTGATACTTCTCAAATAACATTTGATGATCACCCACATTGTTATTCGTAATAATGGGAATTCCCATCGCCAATATTTCGCCCATTTTGGTGGCCGAAGAGGCCTTTTTGGAGTATAAAGGTTTGATAAAAAACAAGGAGATGTCGCTTTGGGCAAGTTTGTCGGGCACCTCTTTGCGCTCGGCTTTTTCTACCTTGATATGGGTTTCTGGGATGTCCAGTTTTTTGGCCTGGTCATAAATCAAATGAGGTGGCTCCGTGGTAATAAACAAAAACTGGGCATTGGGATAAAAAAGAAGTACCCGCTTAAAAAAACGAAGCATTTCTTCTAACATGTACCAAGTACCAATAGAACCCAAGTAAGAAATGGTGAAAGGGTGGTGAGGCATTAAAAAACGATTCACCTTTTGATAGTCAAACAGTTCCGTATCTACACAACAAGGAATTACCTCAATGGGTGTTTTGCGGCACCCTGGCCAATTTTGAATCTCATCTTTGGCATTTTTGGTCAAGCTAATGGTATAATCAGCCGCTACCAAAAAATGTCTTTCCTTTCTTTTAAAGTAATTATAAATGACCCGAAATACCGGATTGCTCAAATTCCATAAGCCTCCATCTACCCGTTCGTTGGCCCAAAAACCACGCATATCAAAGATAAAACGCACCCCCAATTTCTTTTTCATTTGTAGGCCCACCAAAGAAGTAACGTAACTCCTGCAATGCACTACATCAAATTGGTGTTTTTGGTGTAATTGAAAAGCCTTTTTACGCAATGTTTTTACATCCTTTAAGGTAGAAAGCACCGGAGGTTTTTTGGTATAAGATATATAGTGCCAATCCAACACCGCTTCAGGGTTTTGTTGGCGGTGTTCTTCCAGCAAACCTTGGATGGTAGCAGACCTCAATTGAAAATTTTGTGCTTTTTCGGTGCTCAACAACGTAATCTGATACCCTAACTTGCTCAATTCCAACAAGTAAGGGAGTACTTGCGATTGCCCAAGAGGGTCGGTCATTCCATCGTAGGAAAGATAAAGTATTTTCATTGATTAAAGGTTTGGGTCTATGTAATGGGCATACCACATTTGAAAAACAATCAATGCCCATACTCTTTTGTAGTGGTAGTATTTGCCTTGCTGGAAGAGGTTTACAAAGTTTTGGACCATATTTGGTTCAAACAATCCTTGTTTTTTCAGCCGCTTTTCGTTGAGGTATTTATCTATCAAATAAGCCAAGTCTTGCTGGAGCCAATCACCCACTGGGGCTGGGAAACCCCACTTTTTGCGATAAATAAGCTCGTTGGGAAGGTACTTTTCCAGGGTTTTTTTCATCAAAAACTTTTGCTCCTGGCCCTGTATCTTAAACTGTAGCGGCACATTGAGTGCAAACTCTACCAAATGATGGTCTAAATAAGGCACCCGTACCTCTAGAGCCGAAGCCATAGACGCAATGTCCATTTTGTACAATAAGTTGTACGGGAGGTAATGCAAGGTGTCAAACAAAGATATTTTCTCAAAAGGATGAATGTCCAGCTCACTTATTTTTTTCCAGTCCTGCCAGGTACTTTGGTGAGTATAAGGCTTATTGAGCAACCAGCTTACTTCTTTTTCCGAAAACATATATTGCTCCTGCGACCATACATGAAGCCAAATGCGTTGAAAATCGGCATAATCGAATACCCGAGCCGCTCTTTGTTTGCGTTGGT
>DMXI01000312.1 GCA_003483885.1 Microscillaceae bacterium | reverse complement strand
TGAGCAATATTGAGAGGCTTCCAGCCGTAAACCTGTACGGATAATCGCAGTGGATTGGTATAAGTACCAAGGTAAAATTAAATATGGCTCAGTGATTTCTCTATTATAGCTCTTCCAACGAAGAGAGGATCACTATATAACACATTGCGAAACCATTGAACAATGAGACCAGAATAATTTTGATCTGCTACTTATATTAAACTACAAAAAGCCTCACCCTAACCAGAGTGAGGTTTTCGATACATTTAACTAATTAACAGCCACAACCATACCGGCAGCGACCGTATTATGGCTGTGTTCATCTACCAGAATAAAGCTGCCATTGGCAGGGTTTTCCTGGTATTGATCGATCAGAATTTCTTGAGCAGTGCGTAATTGGATTTGTCCCAGGTCGTTGAGCTTAAACTCTTCTACCTCAGGGTTTTCTTGCAAAGTTTCAATATCAATTTTATGCACAAAGTCGCTGATTTTCACCCGAGTGGTGGTGCTATTGTGACGCAACAAATAAAACTGATTGGGTTCTAAGGGTTGGGTATCCATCCAGCATATCGATGCCGTCAATTGGCGGGTAGGAGAGAGCTGGGCCTCGGTGTTGACCATCATATCTCCTCGGCTTACGTCCACATCGTCCTCGAGGTGCAGCACTACCGACATAGGCGCAAAGGCTTCCTCTATTTCTTCTTGATTGATTTCTAAAGCTTTAATCTTAGAAGTAATTCCCGAAGGCAAAATGGTTACTTCATCCCCTTTGCGGTAAATACCGCTCAACACTTTGCCTGCGTATCCACGATAGTCTGGATAGTCGGCCGATTGAGGACGAATGACCCACTGTACCTGAAAGCGATTGCTGCTTAGTTGAGGAGCGCGATCTACATTTACTTCTTCCAAAAACTGAAGCAAAGGCTTCCCTTCATACCAATCCATTTTTTCCGACGCCTTTACTATGTTGTCTCCGTTGAGAGCCGAAACCGGAATAAAGGTAAGATTAGGAATGTTGAGGTTTTGGGTAACTGCTTGATAATCTGCTACAATACTATCGAATTGTTCTTGACTATAGTCTACCAAATCCATTTTATTGATGCAGACTACAAAATGCTGAATGCCCAGCAAATTGCAAATAAACGAATGACGACGAGTTTGTTCAATTACCCCATTACGGGCATCAATCAAGATAATGGCCAAGTCAGAGTTAGACGCACCGGTTACCATATTACGGGTGTATTGTACGTGGCCAGGACTATCGGCAATGATAAACTTGCGTTTATCGGTATTAAAATATTTATAAGCCACATCAATAGTAATCCCTTGCTCTCGCTCCGAGCGCAACCCATCGGTGAGTAGGGCTAAATCAATTTCTCCGTTTTGCTTGTTTTTGCTGGCGCGACTAATGGCTGCCAGTTGGTCGTCCAAAATCGATTGGCTATCATATAACAAGCGACCAATCAAAGTGCTTTTGCCGTCATCTACGCTTCCGGCGGTGATAAATCTTAATATGTCCATGTGATTTATATCTTATTAGTTAAATGTTTGAGTGCATACTACTAGACATTTTTCGTTTGTGGAGACACAAACGAAGGCGACTGCGCCGTTGGCCGTGTCCTCACGGCCAACTTTAGCTAAAATGTCTAGTAGTATAGTTTGAGTGTTATCAGAGAACTACCTGACAATTTCCTGTTCGTCAGTAATTTTTTAATATTCAAAAGTTTCAAGATGCTGCACTTCTTCTTCAAGTTCAAGTAAGAAATTCTGAGCATCAGGGTAGTATTTCGCTTTTTGAAAGTCCTCACCAGCAAAGCTTTGAATACTCTCGAGAGAGTCCCATTCGGTTACTGTCCAAAAATGACAAATATCGCCTTCAATCCTTCGCCATATTTTAGCTGATAAGTTACCTGCAATACTTTTATAGTCAGTGATACCATTTCTTTCCAAGAAATCAAGAAATGCATCTGCATCACTTGCCTTGGTTCGTCCGTGCCATACTCGAGTGACTTTTTTCATCAGTAAAAGCTTAAAAGTACCCCACCTTTTTACGATCTTCCATGGCGGCTTCTGACTGTTGATCATCAATGCGCATACCACGCTCTGTGATGCGGGACGCCTTGATTTCTGTAATTACCTCGTCAATCGTACTGGCTTCTGATTCTACCGCTGCCGTACAAGTCATATCACCTACCGTGCGGAAACGTACTGTTTTAGTGGTAAAAGTATCGTTTACGTCCAAGTTCAAATAAGGCGTATTGGCCATCAACTGTCCATCGCGGATAATGCACTCTCGCTTATGGGCATAATAAATAGAAGGAATGGCAATACCCTCACGCTTGATATAGTTCCAAACATCCAGCTCGGTCCAGTTGCTAATCGGGAACACCCGTACATTTTCTCCTTTATTGATTTTTCCGTTGTAGATGTTCCACAACTCAGGGCGTTGCTTTTTGGGTTGCCACTGCCCAAAATCATCTCTTACCGAGAAAATTCGCTCTTTGGCACGAGCTTTTTCTTCATCGCGGCGAGCCCCTCCAATACAAGCATCAAATTGATGTTTTTCGATGGTTTCGAGTAGGGTATAAGTTTGCAAAGAATTGCGACTGGCATATTTACCTGTTTGTTCTTTTACCTTTTTGCGGTCAATGGCGTCTTGTACATAGCCCACTACCAATTCTTCCCCCAACTCTTTGACCAATTGGTCTCGAAACTCAATCGTTTCCGGAAAGTTATGCCCAGTATCGACGTGTACCAATGGGAATGGGAATTTACCAGGACGAAACGCCTTTTGGGCCAAACGTACCAAAGTAATGGAGTCTTTTCCTCCCGAGAACAACAAAGCAGGTCGTTCAAATTGCCCTGCCACTTCTCTCATAATATGAATGGCTTCGGCTTCTAACTGATCTAGGTAATCTAAGGTGTATTGATTCATCGTGTTATATTTTTTTATTGGCGTTTAGTAGCTGGCTCTTGGCTATTAGCTTTTGGGCTTTTACATCTAAACCCGCTAATAACTGCCAACTGTAGCCATTTTTCATTGCTTGTTTTTCGTTTCTAACCACCAAATTGGTAAATTGCTGATTACCAGAAAATACAGCATTAAGAACTGGATTTAAATTTGGTAGAACAGCCTATGGCCAATAGCTTAATGCTGTTTCCTTAACCTTCATCGAGTCCATATGGCAAGTCGAAGAAGTTTCCTCCTGAATTAGGAGGACTAAGGTGGTCTGCTACACGAGTAACAAAACATCCTTAAGGAAACAGCCTATGGCCAATAGCTAATGACCAAAAGCTATTTCGCGTGTAATCCGCATTCTTTTTTAGTAGGGTTTTCCCACCACCATCTTCCGGCACGAATGGGTTCACCTACCTTGATAGCCCGGGTGCAAGGCTCACAACCAATGCTGGGATAGCCGTGGTCATACAAAGCATTGTAAGGCACGTTGTTATCCAGAATATATTTTTCGGTTTGTTCCAGCGTCCAGGCAAATAGTGGGTGTGCCTTTACCAATCCTCGGCCGTTGTCCCATTCTACTAAATCCATATTTTGACGGTTATCCGACTGGCCTCCTCTTATCCCAGTAATCCAGCACGCTACACCATCCAAGGCGCGATTCAAAGGCTGTACTTTACGAATGAAGCAACACTCTTTGCGGTTTTCGACCGAATCATAAAAACTGTAATTTCCTTTGGTACTTACCAGTTGCTCTACGGCAGTTTGCTCAGGAAAAAAGACCTGGATATTCTTACCATAGGCTTGATTGGTATCGTGCAAAACCTTGTGCGTTTCCTTGAACAAACGCCCCGTATCCAAAGTGAATATTCGGATAGGAATCTGATAAGAATAGATCAAATCGGTAATTACTTGATCTTCCAGACTAAAGCTGGTTGAGAAAGCAATTTTCCCCGCAAACTCCTTGGCCAAATTGCGCAAGGTTTTTACCGGATCTTGATGATCCACCAGGGTTTGTAAATCTGCTAATTCTTTCATAATCAGTTAAATGTATTTATTAGTTTTTTAGTGAGCAGTTTTTAGTTGGTAGTTGGTAGATTTTAGTAATTTCTCACAACTTCTAACTCCGAACTATCAACTCCTGACTACTTAGCTTACAATCAAAAAATAACTTCCCAAAAGGGCCATTGTCAAACTACTGATGCCCAGGATGAGTGGTAACCAATAATGTGGTTTGATACCTCGCTCGATGACTGCCTCCTGTGGTTTGGCTGGGTTGTAATAAACAGGTACTGCCTGGGTTGGAGAAAGCTGCTGCAACCAAGAGGTGCGTTGCTTCCAGTTTTCGTATAAGTTCAGTTTTTGACAATGATAATTTTGTTCTCCCACCTGATAGCTGATTTGCAAAGCATTTTGTACATGAAAAGCTACTTCATCGCCAGCAAGTGTATTTTGAGCAGGGGTAAGTTTGCCTCGAGCTACTTGCCAATCGAGGCTTTTACGGGCTTGGTGAATAACCGAATAGCCCACAAAAGTCTGCCAAATGCCTACAATCAAACAGGGCACAATGCCTACTAAAAAAATGATCAGATATTCGTTCACAGCTTTTATTAGTTATTGATTATCAATTGTTAATGATTAATTCTTTACCAGAGACTCACTACCATGTATCCACTCAGCAGAATAATGACCAAGCCTACAACACGCATCAAAATTTTGGATTGTAAGCGAGCCGCCAAAAATGCAGAGAAATAAGAGGCAGGAATGCCCCCAATCAACAGTCCGGCAATGATGAGCCATTCGTTGATGGAGAGTTGTACCAGGGTTAAAAATGCCCCGGTAGAAATCAAGGCAATGAAAAACTTCACAGTATTGACGGTACCAATCGTATAGCGGGGAGTGCGTCCCTGACTAATCAGAGTTGAAGTGATCAAGGCGCTCCAACCACCACCACCTATACCATCCAAAAAACCTCCGGTAATGGCCAATGGTGTCAAAAAACGGGTTTTACGCTTGCGCACTTTTTTGCGCAACGAGCGGCGAAAAACCACCAAACCCATTCCTAACATATACACCGCCACAAAGGGCTTGATTACCTGGCCATTAATGGCCGATACTAAAAAAGTACCCAATAAAACCCCTACAATACCTGGCCACAGTAAGGCTTTAAATAACTTAGGATTGATATTGCCCAGACGGTAATGCGCCCAGCCAGAAGTTCCATTGGTAAAAACTGCAGTAGTATGCACACTACTGCTGACTACTACTGGAGGTAAGCCCAGACTAAGCAAAATTACCGAAGTAATGAGCCCATAAGCTACCCCAATGGTTTGCACTGCAAACCCAATAGCCACATACCCTAAAAAACTCCAGGATAAATGAGCCGCTACTTGCTCTACTGTATGGTTTACTACACAGGGATGGGTAATCAGAAATCCCCCTAGAGCCAGTCCAAATGCTCCTAAAAGACTATAAATAAGGGCCTTGGAATGCCAATTGACCGCTCGTTGTACCCTCTCTAAATTCATCATTCGTTAGCAGTTTCCAAAGTCAGGTTTTATCAACTTGACAAGTGGTTTGTGATTATTTTTTGCCTCGTTGCACCATTTGTTCGGTCAGCGCATTCAGCGTTTCTAACTTATGCTGAAAGTCTCCTCTGAGTTGATTTCTAAACTCATGCAGATTGTTCAATAAACCTTGAATGTCTTTAGGTATTTCTGCCTCAAAATATTGCCGCATTCGCTTGGCCAAAGTGGGTGATTTTCCATTGGTAGAAATGGCTATTTTCAAGTCTCCTTTACGTACAATAGAACCTAAATAAAAATCACACAAATCGGGCGTATCGGCTACATTGATCAATATTTTCTGGGCACGGGCTTGTTCTTGAATTTCTCGATGTAAGCCTTGATTATCGGTAGCACAAACCACCAAATCACGATTGTGCAAATCGGTTGGCTCATATTTGCGCTCAATCAAAGTCACCTGTGGAAAATCTTGTAAATAATCCCGAGTTTCTGGCATTACCCAATCAGCCACCACCGTGATATTGGCTTCCGGGCTGTTTTTGAGCAAAGCACTGAGCTTTTCCAAGCCTACATTACCTGCGCCCACTACCAATACATCTAGTTGATGAAGCTTGACAAAAATTGGGAACAAAGTGTTGCCTTGTTGGTTATCTGCTGACATATTGGGTAGTTTTGATTTGTTGTTGAACCATGTTTTGTAAAGTATCAGGAGCGTTGCTAGCCAAGCCCACCACTTCGCCAATTACAATCACAGCAGGAGCGGCCAAGCCTTGCGCTTCGGCCACATCGGCTATGTTTTCTACTTGTCCAAAACCCAGTTTCTCCTCAGGGGTACTGCCATTTTGAATAATGGCTACTGGAGTTTGGGCTTTGCCGTATTGAGAAAAAATCGCAGTGATTTCGCGTAGTTTGCGCATTCCCATTAAAATGATAATAGTGGCTGAAGACTGAGCCGCCAGTACCATATCTTTTGAGATTTCGTGATTTTTGGTAGTACCCGTAATCACCCAAAAGCTCTCGTTGATTCCTCGTTTGGTCAAAGGGATTTTTTGCAAAGCAGGTACCGCTACCGAACTGCTAATACCTGGAATTACCTCGGTTTCTAGCCCAAAATCCTCGGCAAAAGCAAGTTCTTCGTGGCCACGGCCAAATACAAAAGGATCTCCGCCTTTGAGGCGTACTACGTGGCCGTGACGAAAAGCTTCTCCCACGATTAACTCATTGATTTTTTGCTGGGGCAAATATTTTTTGCCTCCTCTCTTCCCCACAAAGGTTTTAATCGCACTTTGGGGTGCATACTCCAGCAAAGCAGGATTCGCCAAAGCATCATAGAGTACCACATCGGCAGTAGCCAACGCTCTGATGGCTTTGAGGGTGATTAGTTCTGGATCGCCCGGTCCAGCCCCTACCAATGTAAGGCGGGGCTGAGGTTTAGGTATTTTGGCAAAAGCATTCATCGTTACAAGTTTACCGGATTTAATGTAGAAGAATCAGTATTGAGTTGCTGGGCACGATAAGCCTTGATATTGGCCAAAAATTCCCCTGCTTTTTGGATGTATTCCTGAGCAAATTCAACCGTAGGTTCGTGTTGCTTCATTTGCAATACGTGTGCTTTAAACCCACCCGATGCGGCGAAAGCCAACGTAGGCTCATTGCCAAAATGCTCTTCAAACTTGCGCATCACCGTGATTTGAGCATTGGTTTTTACATCTTCAGCCAGCAACAATGCCTTGGCTCCATTGATAAAGGTATTATAGGCGTGATAAATGGCATCGGCGTAAGCCTTTTGCTGGAAAGCCTCCTGAGCAGTTTGGTACTTTTCTTCGGTTTCGTATACCAGTGTAGCCACCAAATCAATGATTACTCCCGCACATTCTCCTACCGCTTTTACTACCTCAAATGGGTCATTGTGGCCCCAATCCAGGTAGTCCTCTTTCTCGAGGTTTTCTAAGTTGGCCAAAGGCTTAAGCAATTGATAAAAATACATTTTGCCTAAACGGCGGTAATAATCCGGGTAGTATTCTCCATCTAATTGGTTTTGCTCATAATCGGCCAATAATACCCTGAGTACCTCAGTCCCACGTTTGCTGGGAACTTTGATTACTTTTTCGGCTACTAAACCTTCTCCATCGCCGGCTACTCCACCACCCAATAGCACCTGCAAGGCGGGTAATACTAATTTGTCTTTGGTTTTTACTGAACTTCCGTGGAAACCAATGGTAGCCAAAGTATGCTGACCGCAAGAGTTGGGGCAACCACTAATTTTGATTTTAATGTTCTGATTATGAATAAGATCGGGATATTCGGTATTGATTACTTGTTCTAAGGCACGGGTGATTCCGGTGCTACTTGAAATCCCCAAATTACAAGTATCGGTTCCAGGGCAAGCCGTAATATCTGCTACCCCATCATAGCCCGGCTGGGCCAAGCCAAGTGCGTCTAATTCGGTAAATAATACAGGGAGTGACTCTTTGCGTACATACTTCAGCAAGTAGTTTTGGGTAATGGTTACCCGAATATCGTCTGCTGCATAGTTTTGAACAATCTTGGCCAGTTTACGAGCGGTTGTGGTGTTCATATTGCCTAATGGCAACTTGATAAATACACCATAGAATCCAGCTTGCTTTTGTTCAAAAACATTGGTAGCCAACCAATTGTCATAAGTTTTTTGGTCCTGAATAGTTACCTGAGGAGTGCTACCATTCAAATAAGCAGGAGGAGTAACCGCAGGCAAAATATCTCGGTCAATGGTGTAATTTTGGTAGGGCAAGGCCTTGCGCTCTTCTTTGGCAAGTTCCAATACTTTCTCTAACCCAAGCTCTTGTACCAAAAATTTCAAGCGAGCTTTTTGACGGCGTGAGCGTTCTCCGTAGCGGTCAAATACCCGTAAAACTGCTTCGGTAAATGGAATGAGCTGATCTTCAGGCAAAAATTCCATAGTTAGTTTGGCCAAGTGAGGAATGGCCCCCAAACCACCGCCCAACATTACCTTAAAACCACGTTGTTCATTGCCTGCTTCGTCGGTCTTGAGTTTAGGGATAAAACCTAAATCGTGGATAAAGGTAAAAGCGGTATCGGTTTCACTGGATGAAAACGCTATTTTGAATTTACGTCCCATTTCCTGGCAAACCGGATTACGCAAGAAATACTCAAATACGGTTTGGGCATAAGGCGAAACATCAAAAGGTTCGTTGGGATCAATACCTGCTTTGGCTGAGGCAGTTACGTTACGGACGGTATTTCCGCAGGCTTCTCTGAGCGTGATTTTGTCTTGTTCAAGCTTGGCCCAAAGCTCAGGGGTACGATCCAGGCTCACATAGTGAATCTGAATATCCTGGCGGGTAGTGGCGTGCAAGTTGCCATCTGAAAACTCATCGGCTACATCGGCAATGCGTAACAATTGCTGGGTGGTTAATCTTCCAAAAGGAATTTTGATACGGATCATTTGCACTCCAGGCTGGCGTTGCCCGTATACTCCGCGGGCCAGTCGAAGGCTTCTGAATTTTTCTTCGTCAATTTTTCCTTCGTGAAAAAGCTGGATTTTCTGTCCCAGGTCAAGAATATCTTTCTCTACTACTGGGTTGTTTAAATCTTCTAGTACAGTTCTGAAACTTTGCATTGTGTCGTAGTGTATCGTATGGTTTTATTTCGAAATTGTTTAATAATGCATTAGAGCGACCCATTCTGCTTGCTCAATTCAGCAAAGGCTTGTACACATACGGCAACAAAAAAGCCTTTCCTGTTTTTTAAGCAGAAAAGGCTTTTGCGTTTTTTGAGGTGAAACTTTCACCTGCATATATAAAAAAACCTTCCCCGCGAATAGGGAAGGCTCATGTATCTCTTAGTTGATTTTGAATCTATTTGAATACCATTCACCTTCCCAATCCACAGCAACAACACCAAAACCAGCACGCACAACGCTTCGACGCGGCGATTTTGTCATTGAATAGATATTGATTGGAACTTAAATTCATTGAGTGAATGATTTTTCTGTTTTGTTTAATGGTTGCAAACGTATGGGAAAAAAATTGTTTTGCAAAAGTTTGTTTGAAAATTTTATAGTAGCGATACAGATTTAACTTTTTAGTAACAGGTAATCTGTATAAAGTACAATTTGCTATGCTAGGTAAGATAAGTCCTGGATTTTAAGTACTTATCAAAAAGTGCTAATTGCTACTTGTAGTAAATGCTGTGCAAAACTTTATTAATATAAATCTAATTATTTTGAATGAAAATACTGTAGAAGATGTCAACAGATATTGATAGATCTTTAGTTCATCTCTTAGAATAATTAAATAAATGTAAATATGTGTATATGTTAATGTTTAAGATTGAAAATAGTATTTCTCAAAGAATGGAATGATAGGAGAGAAGCAATGCTATGAAAAGAAGGTTAAACAGTTTGTGGGGTGAAGTAGGTATTAGAAGAGAAAAGTATTATTAAAAGCATAAAAAAATGCTTAGCATCGTAATGTTAAGCATCCATTAGTGTTATAAATACATTGTTCTTTTTTGACATAGACACGGGGAACCATACGCTGGTGTAATTTCTATAATCTAGCGACCAGAAATTACTTACTGTCTTTATCTTTTTTGGCCTTGCTTGTCAACTCGTTTAAGATCGCTTCTCTGTTTTTGTGAACAGCTTTTAACTCCTTAATAGCTGACTCTAGGTCTTTCATTAGTTTTTTGTTATCAGTAGTTGTCATCTTAGTTAAACCTTACTTCGTGGAGTAAAAAAATTACAGATAAATTGACTTATTTTTAGCAAATATAGTACACTAATTTGACAAATTAAAATAATGTGTTGCTAAAATTAATATAAAAATAACTTTTATACTGTTAAAACTCTAAATAAGCCAAAATCACCTTCTATTTGATGCAAATCAAATATTTTTTAACAAATGCTAGTGATTTTTTGTTGTTTGTTTTGCACCTTGAATAATTGAATAACTGAATAATAGTCGATTTTATTGTATAAAAGTTACACGTAAACATGAACATCCAAAAAAAAGTATGTAACCTTTTCTTGTGGCTATTCGTAAGCGCCACATTTTTCGCTTGTGAATCCTCCCAATATGATTCCGGAATGGTGCGTTTGTTTCGCAAAGGCAATCAAAGTCTCAAAAAACAACAGTATAAGCAAGCGGCGTATTATTTTGTAGAAGGGATTAAGTTGGATAGTTCTTTTTCTGAGATTTATAACAACCTGGGTATCGCAATGTATCACTTAGGAGAATACAAAGAGGCCATTGTTCACTATAATAAAGCCCTCCAGATTGATTCTGTACTCATGGATGCCTACTTTAATCGATCTAGTGCCTATTTTGCCTTAGAAAAATACAACAATTCCTTAGCTGATTTAGATATCGTAGCGGCCAAATACAAAGATACCACCAGAGTTTTCTTTCGGAGAGCCACCGTACACTTGCAGCTCAAAAACTACCCAAAGGCCATTGGGGATTTGAACGAGGTAATAAGACTGGAGCCTAAAAATGCCGATGCACTGGGGAGTAGAGGATACCTCAGGTACAAAACTGGCAAATACAAAGAAGCTGCTGAAGACTTGACAACTGCGACTGAAGTGAACCCTCGCCAGGATTTGGCTTTTGCTAACCTAGGACTGGTAAAAGCCGCTTTAGGTGATACTACGGCTGCTTTAGGTGCTTTTTCTAAAGCCTTGGCAATCAATGCGGTAGAAGTATATACTTTGAGCCATCGAGCCATTATATATACGGCCAGTAACCAAATGGAGAAGGGTTGGAAAGATATCCAAGATGCCTTAAAGTATGACGCCGATGCAGGGTGGCCTTATTTGGCGCGAGGTTATTATTACTTGAAAGAAGGAAAGAAAAAGTATGCATTAGAAGATTTTCAGAAGGCTCAAAAGAATGACAAGCAAATAGATGCTAAAGCTTATGAAAAACAGGCGGAAACAGCTGAAAGTGGGGAATGAAGGAGCTTTTTAAATTAAAAATGAAAAACGTAAAATGAAAAATGGCGCGAAGCGGAGATTAGTTCATAGTTAGGAGTTTGTAGTTCGTAGTTTATCTAGTCCATAGTTTTGCGACGCATTGCGGAATAATTCATAATTGACTATCATATTTGCAAAATCGACAGTTATTTCCGCTGCGCATCGCAAAACCTACTGTCCTGAGTGAAGCCGAAGGAACTAATTTATAATTCATCCATTAAGAGTGTTCAGAGAAAT
>DMXI01000516.1 GCA_003483885.1 Microscillaceae bacterium | reverse complement strand
ACATCGGCACCCATTTCGCCAGGAGGGGTTAATAAAGTCAAGCTTAATAAATCAGCTGCTACTGCTACTGAGATGTTTAATTCTTTAGCCGTGGCAATAAAATCGGTGTAATCATATACTTCACCATTGCTGGCTGGGTATTGCAATAGTACCCCATAAATATCAGGATTGGTAAGGTCCACTTTGGTGTGGTCGCCAATCAACAAATTAATGCCAAGAGGGGTGGCACGGGTTTCTATTACTTCAATAGTTTGAGGATGACATAACTCCGAAACGAAGAAGGTGTTGGCTTTTTTCTTATCCTTCTTGCGCGTACCATAAAACATGGTCATGGCTTCTGCAGCTGCAGTACCTTCATCCAGCAAAGACGCATTGGCAATCTCCATTCCAGTAAGGTCCATTACCGTTGTCTGGAAATTGATCAGAGCTTCTAGGCGTCCTTGAGCAATCTCTGCCTGATAAGGGGTATAAGCCGTATACCAACCAGGATTTTCGAGTACATTACGTAAAATAACATTGGGTACGATACAGTCGTAATACCCCTGTCCAATATAAGATGTGAACAATTGGTTTTTATCGGCCAACTGTTTGAATTCCTTCAAAAATTGGTGTTCGGTCAAAGCATTGGGCAAATCCAGGGCTTTTTGCTTACGAATAGAAGCCGGGATGGTTTTGTCGATCAAGGCATCCACCGACGTTTCGCCAATGGTATTGAGCATGGCAGCAACTTGCTCTTCAGTGGCAGAACTGTTGTGTCTTTGCTCAAATTTTTCGGAGTACTTTAAGTTTATGTTCATTCTTTAATACCTTCTATATTATAGCACAAATGCATACCAACATTCGATGTAAAAATAAAAGTGAGAGTTATCCTAAAAACAGGTACCACGCTTAACAGCTTGTAGGTACGAAAGGTTTCAAAACACTTTCATTTATCCCTGCCAGTAGGTTTGCTATAAGTCTGTGTAAAAACCCATACCAAATAATATTTTGCAAAAGTAATTATAAAATTTTTATTTTCCAGAGATCATCACAATGTTAAATTTTTACATGGTAGACAAGGTTTGCAAAACCGCTTTATAAAAGAGGGTTTAATTGGTGTAGAAATTTTTTTAAAAATATAAGGTGTTGATAATAAGGGGTTTATGTAGAGTGTTTAAAAGTTTTTTTAGGGGTGGGGAATAAAAAAATAAAAGTACCTGTCTAAGAATGCAAAGAGCAATGCATTGATCATATAACCCAAATATTGGTTAAAATATATTTAACCATCGCTAAAATTTTAAAACTTTTATACCAATGAAAAATACTCTTAAACCCCTTTTGATGGTGGCCTTGATCGTGTATAGTTCTACGCTTTGGGCACAAGAATTAACCAAAGAAGAAAAACGCGCAAAATTCAAAGCTTTTCGGGAAGATGCCAAAGCCTACAACCAACAAAACGTGTGGCCAGTAGTAAAAGCCCAACGTCAGAAGCTGGATGCAGTAATGAGCGACGCTGATAAACAGAAAGTAGCCACCTTGCGCGCCCAAATGAAAGAAAGTCGGGAAAAAATGCGTGCTTTTCGTAAAGAAATGCGCGAACAGCACAAACCAGGAGAAGGACGCCCTCAATTGACTGAAGCTCAAAAAACCACTTTGAAAGCACAACGCAAAGCGAGGCGAAAAGCTAAAAATGCAGCTTGGGACATTGCAGATAAATATGAAACCACCATTGAAAAGCTATTAGAAGAGATGAAGCCCAAGGCAGACCAATGGAAAAAAGATTTGAAGGCCTTGCGTGTGAAGCATTTTGGAGAAAGAAAAAAAGGGGAGCACAAGCATATGGGCAGAAGGGGAAAGCGTCGTCATCATGGGAAAATGCACCGTGGGATGAGAGGGATGCGTCGAATGTTGAGGCCAGTAGGTTTTGTATTGATTGATCCTGCCAGCAATGGTGTGGAAGAAGGAAGTGACGAATCAAGCATTGTGTATCCTAATCCTTCTGCGGATGAAACGAAGGTAAATTTCAGCCTGACAAAATCTGAAAATGTAAGAATCCAATTGATGGATGCCAATGGTAAACTAGTAAAAGAGGTGTTGAATGAGAGCAAAGCAGCTGGAAGCCACGCCCAAACCATAGATATGAGTAACCTGAAAAATGGAACTTATTATGTGATTATCAAGACCTCTAAAGGAACTGAGACTAAAAGATTAATAAAACGATAAACGGTAATGTAATAAATATAAGTGCTCTAAAAGCCGGGATATTTTATCTCGGCTTTTGTTTTTTGTGTCTGATGTGTGTTAAGAACGGATCAGGTGCTTTTGGAAATTTTGACAATTTTGCGTTTATTATTGTATTGCCAAACCTTAACTATACAACCTTCTGTTGCAAAATTGTTTTCAATGAAATTCTTTCGCTTAATTCTATGCTCTTACTTGCTTTCTGTTGCTCTTACTCCTGTTTTGCGGGCTCAGCAAACGGTTAAACTCTCCCCTGAGTTTACTTCCAAACATTTGAAAAAAGCAGAAATATTTTTTTTGAGAGATACTACCCATCAACTTACTATTCAGGATTTGCAACAACCAAAACAGCAAAGAAAATTCAGGATGGTTGAAAGAGACAATCCTAATTTTGGTTTTAGCCTGGAGACCATTTGGTTGAAAATCGTATTAAAAAATACGACGCTACCTGCCCAAACTTCTGCCCGTTATATGTTGGAAGTTGACCACGCGATTTTAGATACCATTGCCTTATTTTACCAAGAAGGCATCCAATGGAAACAAATGCAAGCTGGCGATGGGTTTCCATTTTCGAACCGAGCAGTCAAGTATCGTAACCCCACATTTCCGTTGACGATTGTTTCTCAACAACCTCATACTTTTTATCTACGAGTGCGTTCCGAAGCTAGTATGGTAACTCCTCTTACCTTGTATTCACCAGATGCTTTTGGAATGCATCAGGCACGCCAGGAAATATTCTATGGAGCGTTCTTCGGTATACTGCTCATTATGGCATTGTATAATTTATTGCTGTATTTTTCTATTAAGGACGTAAATTATCTATTGTATTTCTTATTCATCTTTTTTGCACTTTTATTCTATACTTCATTATATGGGCATTCCTTGTACCTTTGGGGAGATCAGGTAGCTTGGGTCAATTATAACCTCTTTCTTTGTTTTGGATTCAGCTTGGCATTTGGTTTACTCTTTAGCATGTACTTTCTTCAAATCAAAAAGTATCAAAAAGCGCTATACTATCTTATGATAGTAGCCATTGGCCTCAATGTTTCCTTTACTTTTCTTCCCGTAATAAACTATCACATAGCATCTCAATTACTGACTTTGTCAGGTATCTTATCACCCCTGTTGATGTTGATTGGAGGCTTTTGGGCTTGGTTTAGGGGGAATATCTATGCTCGGTTTTTCTCTGTAGCCTGGTTGGGTTTTCTGACTGGTGGTATTATGTTTGGCGCAATGATTTTAGGTTTCTTACCTGTTACATTTTTTACCTTACACAGCATCCAGCTAGGAGCCGTTTTGGAGGTGGCATTGCTTTCATTTGCACTGGGTGATCGGATCAAACTTTATCGTAAAGAAAAAGAAGAAGCTCAAAAACTTGCACTGGAAACCTCTTTAAAAAATGAGCAATTAGTCAAAGAACAAAATGAAAAGCTGGAACAAAAAGTAAAAGAAAGAACAGAAGAAATCTTGGTCAAGAATACCATTCTTCAGCAAAACGAAGAAGAGATTAGAAGTAAGGCTGAGCAAATTGCCGAACAGAGAGACAAGGCAGAAAAAGCGAATCAAGAGCTGAAAATAATGAATGAAGATATCCTGGTAAAAAATACAATTCTTGAGCAAAACGAGGAAGAAATTAGAACCAAAGCGGAAACGATTGAGAGCCAACGAGACAACCTGGCCAAAACTCTGGAAGAGCTCAAAGCAACCCAAAGCCAACTGGTGCAAGCAGAAAAAATGGCTTCGTTAGGGCAACTTACTGCAGGTATTGCGCATGAAATCAACAACCCCATTAATTTTGTGTCAGCCAATGTAGAGGCCTTGCGGGCAAACTTGAATGATATTCTATCAGTAGTGTCGGCCTACGAAAAAAAACAACTTGAAAATGACGACGCTATTCAACGCCTTAAAAAAGAAGTGCAGTATAAGGAAGCTATAGACGAAATTGATGTGTTATTGATAGGGATTAAAGAAGGCAGTCAACGCACTACTGAAATTGTAAAAGGGTTACGCCTTTTTTCTCGTTTAGATGAAGACTTCCTAAAAGAGATTGATATACAAGAAAATATAGATGCGACCTTAATGTTGCTAAACAGTCAATATCAAAACCGCATTACCATTGAAAAAAACTACGCAAAGCTACCCAAAATCAATGGTTATCCTGGTAAGCTTAATCAAGTATTTATGAACCTGCTCACCAATGCTATTCAGGCGATCGAAGGACAGGGTACTATCAACATTACAACAAGTCAACCTGACCCTACCCAGGTGCAAATTAGCATTACCGATTCAGGAAGAGGCATGCCACCTGAAGCCCAGCAACATATTTTTGATCCTTTTTTTACTACCAAAGACGTAGGCGAGGGCACTGGGTTAGGGTTGGCCATTGCATTGGGGATTGTCGAGAAACATCAAGGATGTATTGAGGTAGAAAGTCAGGAAGGTGTAGGCACCACTTTTCGGTTGAAGTTGCCAATCGCTTTAAAAAAACGAACTAAGAATGATTGAAGCAAGGTGTGTGTAATTTTGATTCGTTGAAGTGTAACAAGATTTACTTGGTATACTTTTCAGTAGAATTGACTCTTGCTTTTAAAATAAGTACTTTTGGTAAAACCTATTAAATATATTCTAACAAAATAATCATTTGTATGAAGACCATTCAAAATTTTCAGAACCAACAGATCAAAAACTTGTCAAATGTAAAAGCAGGCTATACTCGTCGTCAGGAATTAGACCACGTAGGTGCGTACAATTTCATGGTAGAAATTAGTGGGGTAGCGGCTGGTTATTTCAAAGGAGTAGATGGCCTACAAACAGAAATCGAAGTTATTGAATTCCAGGATGGAGATGATTTGTTTTAGCGAATAATCATTATAAGAATAAAGAGAAGCTCTTTGGATATACCCAGGGAGCTTTTTTTGTAAGAAAATGAATTTTAATAAAAATGATCAAACATATGAATTACTGTATTTTATTGACATTACTAGTTGTAGGGCTTGCTTGCCAACCTAAATCTAAAGAAGTAAGACAGAACCACACTTACCTCTCCAAGCAAAATTTGGAAGATAAAAAGCAAGCTAAGAAACAAAAAAAAGAAGGGGCTTCATTAAAAAAAATAAGCGATTATCAGGGTGGTGTAGCTAATACTGACTATGTAGGTTTGTGGGAATACCTGAGCAAGTTTTATCGTTTTCATCAACCCAATCATATATTTACTTATCCACTACGAGCTACTACTTACAAGGCATCCCAGAGCGAATATGAAAATTTAGATGTGTATCATTATGGTTTAGTCCAAGGATTGAAAATTAAAGTGATCACCAATAAAGTTCGAAGTGTTTTTACACCACAAGTAGATTTTAATTCCTCCGATCAAACGCTGTTATTAGACTCAGTAACCCATCATCAAGTAAAGAGGGTGAAAGAGAAAGACGCATATCCATATTTTGCAGTTTTCCAGATTAATGGGAAGTCTTTTAGTTTGAGTAACCACTTAATACCAGATACATTGGCTTATTTTAAATATAGAGACAGGACCTACTTGGCAAGTGCTCAATTAAATAACGAAGCTATGGGTACCACCAGGCAATACTCTATTTTACACGTTTTTGATATTACCAATCGGAAAAATATCAAACATTTTGAATTAAAGGGTAGATATCAAAGCCGAGATTTATTATATGATTATAATCAAGATGGCGTATTAGATTACCCTATATATGAAAACTATCCTTGTAAAAGTTTGCAGACTAACTTGTGTCAGGAAAAAACAGCTCATAAAACTTGCGGGCGTATTTACCTTCAAAGTTTGCATCCAGAGGGCTGGAAAAAGCTGAACCCTTATGGTATATATTTTTACCGTGACACGCCCGAAAATCCCTACATATACATCAAAGAGTGCCATAAACAATGGGTTGATTAAGGTATAATCTGGTTTATGGAGATCATTTTTTTTTAACATTTGGTTAAATCAATACCAGCATTCTTCCACTTTTAAGTACAAATTACCCATCTTTTAAAAAAACTTAAATGTGTAATATGACTTTGATTTCTACATTTAACCCTCAAACTTCCTGGCAACCTCCCCAAGATTGGCTTTGCATAGAAACCCTGGACGCCCATACGGGAGGAGAACCGCTGAGAATTATCACCAATGGTTTTCCTGAGTTAGCAGGCGACACCATTTTGGAGCGAAGACAGTTTGCTCGAGAAAACTACGATCATTTGCGTACGACATTGATGTTTGAACCTCGTGGCCATGCCGATATGTATGGCTGTATTCTAACCCCAGCTGTTACCCCTGAGGCTGATTTTGGCGTGTTGTTTATTCATAATGAGGGGTATAGTACCATGTGTGGCCATGCCATTATTGCTTTAGCCAAAGTGGCCATTCAAACAGGGATGCTGCCTGCGAAAACACCCGAAACAGTGATCAAAATTGATACTCCAGCAGGATTGGTAACAGCCTTTGTTACCATAGAAAAGGGAGAAGTAACCAACGTGCGTTTTCAGAATGTACCTTCGTTTGTGGTAGAGCTAGATGCTGAAGTAGAGGTGCCTGGTTTGGGCAAAATTCGCTATGATCTGGCTTTTGGTGGAGCGTTTTATGCCTATGTACAAGCCGATCAAGTAGGACTAAATTGTACTCCCGAAGAGCATAAAGAGTTGATAGAGAAAGGGATGCAAATAAAACGTGCGATTATGAATAGTCGCAAGGTTGAGCACCCCAATGAAGACGATTTGGGATTTTTGTATGGTACCATTTTCATTGCACCTCCACTTACCGAAGGGGTAGATAGCCGCAATGTATGCATTT
>DMXI01000515.1 GCA_003483885.1 Microscillaceae bacterium | reverse complement strand
GTCAAGAATTTATGATCTCTTGGGTCTACATCGCTGGTCAATAGTTGCGCTGCGTCCGCATCGGTACGAGCTACCAATACGGTAGGTACACCCATTACATCACTGGCCAAACGAGCCGCTACCAATTTGTTAATAGCTTCGCTGGTAGGCACCAATACTTTTCCACCCAAGTGGCCACATTTTTTTGCTGATGACAATTGATCTTCAAAGTGAACCCCTGCCGCACCCGCTCTAATCATTCCTTTCATCAATTCAAAGGCGTTCAAGTTGCCACCAAAACCTGCTTCAGCATCGGCCATAATCGGTACCAACCACTCAATATCACCCTCGCCTCTTACCGATTGATTCTGGTCGGCTCGCAACAAAGCATTGTTGATGCGCTGTACTACCTTAGGCACACTATCCGCAGGGTATAAACTTTGGTCAGGGTACATTTCGCCGGCTAAGTTAGCATCAGCCGCTACCTGCCAACCACTCAAATAAATGGCTTGCAAACCAGCCTGTACCGCTTGTACGGCTTGGTTACCTGTTAAACAACCCAAACCAGCCACATAATCCTGGCTTTGCATCTTGCGCCACAATGTTTCGGCCCCAAGCTTGGCAATGGTATGCTCGATGCGGTAAGAACCTTGCAATTTTACTACTTCTTCAGCAGTGTAAGGTCGCTCGATGCCCTTCCAACGAGGGTTTGTTGACCAATCTTTGATTATTTCGTTTATTTTATCGATCTTTGTCATAAACAATTTGTGTTTTAAATAACCGAGGCAGATAGTGGCAGCTATTTGCCTTTTTTATTTCGTGTGTTTAAAAAGTATATATTATAGTATTTTTTATTCGTAGTCCACGGTCAACAGACGACAGACCACGGTTTTCTCAAATTTGATAATTGCTTTCAAGAGTAGCAAACTGTCGACCGTGGACAGTTTGCTGTCAACTAAAAATTATATGTGCTCGTAAGCCCCCAATGTCAAGAAGTCCTCAAACGTATCGTTCGATACCAACTGATCAAACAATTGGGTAGCTAGTTCAAATCTTCCGTTTTGGTAACGTTCCTCACCTACATAAGCCTTGATTTTTTCCAGCTCAGAAGGCAACAATTCTTTATACAAATCCAGGGTTACTTCGCGTCCATCTTCTAAGGTAACTCCTTCATTATGAATCCATTGCCACGCTTGGGCCCGAGAAATCTCAGCAGTAGCAGCATCTTCCATCAAGTTGTAAATAGCCGCGGCACCCACACCGTTCAACCAAGATTCAATGTAGAGAATCCCCACGTTGATATTCAATCTTAGTCCTGCTTCGGTAATTTTACCACCTTCAATGTTGAAGTTCAGCAAGTCATTGGCCGTAATGTCATACGCTTGACTACGGGTTTCGTCTTTTTGGTTGGCCTTACCTTCCAATTGTTGAGTAAATACATCCAAAGCCACCGATACCAAGTCAGGATGGGCCACCCAAGTTCCGTCAAATCCAGTTTCTGCTTCCAGTTCCTTGTCGGCCTTTACTTTGGCAAATGCGTTTTTGTTGACTTCTTCATCTTTACGACTTGGAATAAAAGCAGCCATTCCCCCCATCGCGTGTACCCCTCTTTTGTGGCAGGTTTTCACCAATAATTTGGCATAAGAGCGCATAAAATGGGTAGTCATTCCTACCTGTATTCTATCAGGGAAAATGCGGTCTGGATATTGAATAAATTTCTTAATTGCACTAAAAATATAATCCCAACGTCCTGCATTAAGTCCCGCCATGTGCGCTCGCAGCTCATAAATGATCTCGTCCATTTCAAAAGACGCCAAGATGGTTTCAATCAAAACCGTGGCTTTGATTGTACCCTGAGCTACGCCTAATTCGTCCTGAGCCATTACAAAGGCATCGTTCCAAAGACGGGCTTCCAAATGAGATTCCATTTTGGGTAAGTAAAAATAAGGTCCCGATCCATTGGCTAGCAATTGCTTGGCATTGTGGAAGAAATACAAACCAAAATCCATTAAACCACCCGAAATAGGTTGGCCGTCAATCAAAATGTTTTTATCTACCAAGTGCCAACCACGAGGACGGACCATCAATACCGCGTGTTCCTCATTCAGCTTGTAAGCTTTCCCCTTTTCGTTTACAAAATCAATTTGGCGGTTGATAGCATCACGTAAATTGATCTGACCCTCTAAGCAGTTTGCTAAGGTAGGAGAGTTAGAGTCCTCAAAATCAGCCATAAACACCTTAGCACCCGAGTTCAACGCATTGATGATCATCTTGCGATCTACTGGGCCAGTAATCTCCGTGCGACGATCCTGAATATCGGCAGGCACTGGGGCAGCTTTCCAATCACCAGTTCTTACCTCTTTGGTAGATTCCAAAAAGTCAGGCAATTCTCCTTGATTGATTTTCTGCTGGTGTTCTACCCGAGCTTGAAGCAATTCCTTACGGCGAGGCTCTAATGCTCGGTGAAGCTTCACCAAAAAAGCCTGGGCCTCTGGGGTAAGTACTTTATTATAGGTTTCAGAAGGAATATCAGCTACGATTTTAAATCCTTCTATTAATGTCTCTTGCATGAGGGGGTAATGGGTTTTGAATTTTTGTTGACACAAATTAAAGTAAAGCGAAAATAAAAAACAAGCGAAATTTCGCTAAAGGTGAAAAATTTTTGATTTATTAACTTTCACGTTATAGAAATTGTTTCGCTATATTTGCACAGTCCAAGTTTTTACCGATATAGTATAAAAGATGGTGATTGGCTTGATTGGCCAAAGAAAATTTACATTCAATGGCTAAATGGTTTTATTGTCCTGATGAAAATCGGGATTTACAATAATAAGGTTTTAATATGCACCTTCAATTGTTGTAAGGTGTCACGTAGTCATTAAAGAATTAAAAACTGAAGTTACGTAAACTTTGAGTTCTCATTTAATTTCTCTGGTTAGGTTACTATGTGATTGTGCTATGCATTGCGGAACCATATAACAATCAATACAGATAAACTTGGAAAAACTGCTTAACATCAATTAAACAAGATAATCAGCAAACAAAAACATACATCATTGAAAATCAAAGAAGAGAATATTAGGCTTATTTTTGGCGTGAAGGTGAAACAGCTCAGAAGCGAAAAAAAGTTGTCACTTTCTGAAGTCTCTAAAGCAACTGGCATTTCGATTTCTTATTTGAATGAAATAGAAAAAGGGAAGAAGTACCCCAAACCCAACAAAATAGCCGCTTTGGCCCAAACCCTAGAGGTAGATTATGATTGGTTGATTTCGCTACAGTTGAGTAAAAAACTCGCACCTATTGCCGAGCTGATCCAATCGGATATGCTTACCAGTTTGCCACTGGAAATATTCGGGATCGAGTTGAGCACCTTGATCGATATGATCACGAACACCCCAGCCAAGGTGAGTGCCTTTATTAGTACCCTCATAGAAATCGCCCGCAATTATGACATGAGCGTAGAGCGATTCTATTTTTCAGTGTTACGTTCTTATCAAGAAATGCACGAAAACTACTTTGAGGACTTAGAAATAGCCGCTGAAGCTTTTTCCAAAGAGCATCAATTGGTAGAGTTGCCGCTTACTGTGGCCCAAATTGAAGGCTTGTTGGAAAAAGAATATGGCTATGTGATAGATCGCGAAAGTATATCTGAATATCCAGCGCTTGCCAGCCAACGCTCGGTATTTGTGCCCAAAAAGAAAGAGGGAGGGAGGCTACTCATCAACCCCAACCTTACCGAAAGTCAGCAACTGTTTACGTTGGGCAAAGAGTTAGGGTACAATTATTTAAAACTTCAAAATCGGCTGTATACCTCTTCTACTGTTAAGGTTTCCTCTTTTGAGCAATTGTTGAATAACTTCAAGGCCTCCTATTTTGCCAATGCTTTGCTGATGCCAGCCAAGCACTTTGTGGCTGAGATCAAAAAAGCCATTGCGACTAACCACTGGCAAGAATCGGTATTTTTGAGTTTGCTGGATCGCTACCATGCTTCACCCGAAATGTTTTTACACCGCCTGACCAATCTGATCCCACAATTCTTTGGCCTCAAGCAATTATTCTTCTTGCGTTTTCACCATACCAAAGACAACGACGAGTATGAATTGAACAAGGAGCTTCATTTGGCGGGATTGTACAACCCTCACGGAAACATGCTCAACGAGCACTATTGTCGCCGCTGGGTGTCTATCAACATTCTCAAAGATTTGGAAAAAGCCCAGTCGGGTCAATTAGACTTGGCCAGTCAGAAGGTAACCAGCAATGGAGTCATTTGCAGTGCGCAGCGTTCACAATACATCGATTCCGAAAACGAATACTTGTGTATTTCGTTGGCGCGCACGATTAACCCTACGCCTAATACGAATAGTAGCGTAACCATTGGTTTCTTGATGACCAAGGAGTTTAAGAAAAAAGTAAAGTTTTGGAGCGATGAGGCCATTCCGGTACGTCGAGTAGGCGTGGCCTGTGAACGTTGCACCAATTTGGATTGCTCAGAAAGGGCGGCAGAACCACTAACTGTGACTGAAAAAAATACCACCGACGAAATGCAAGAGGCATTGGATGCTTTGCAGGAACGTTGGGGATGATTTTACGCTGAATGTGCCAGAATTTTTGGTGCGTTCAATTCTATCATTTCATAGATTTGCTGTAGTAAAAATACGGTATCATCGGGGTGATAGATATGAAACTCATCCATTTGGGGTTTGAAATCTTCAGGGTCTTCCAGGTCTTCAAACAAAAATATGGAGAGGTAAATGCTATTTTTCCTGTCAGCATCCCAAAAGTAACGCATATCTGCTATTATTTTAAAGCGACTTTCCCAAGCGTATAAATCTTGGGTAAATAGATGACGGTTTTGGCAAAGCCTATGAATTTCCTGATTATTAGGTAAGCTCCTACCTACAATATCCATAAACGCTTGAACTGGCTCAGACTGATCCAGGCTGAGCAATAATTGATAAGCCAGCTCTAATTGACCTGCTTCTATAAATTGTTGGATGTGTGCTTCGGTTTGTTGCATGTTTTGTGCGCTTATTTTCCATAAACCCAAATGCAAGCAAGATGTTCAATAGAACCATTTAAAACCGTATACTAATTTTTGATTACCGAATCTTGTATTCAAGTTAATTTCACTAGTTCAAAAAAGTACTTGCATAACCAGATCTTTCTTTCCGCCTTAGTTTATTGGCGTTAAGAAATTTATGTAATGAAGCCGTAAAAAATGATCACTGAGCGAGGTACGAGTGAATGTTTGAGCATTTTCGGCGTAATGCAGTAAATTTTAGCAGCAATAAACTACAGCGGCGGCTTTTTTTGGTTCGTTTTTTTAGCTGAAGAAAAAAATGAACGGCTGTTGAGTTACACGAAACTAAATTTTAGCTTACAACCCCGTAGATTATTAGCCATTTTTATGCTGTAAAACCACTTTATATAAAAAAGTGTATGATTTCTAAATAGAACCATAAAAAAAGCCTTCGAAGACATCCTTCAAAGGCTTTTTACAAAATATAATTAATCGAAACAATTACAGGTTTAACAACTTCCTGTAAATTTTTTTAACACACTTTTTAGTTCTTAGGCCAATTGCAACTGATTCACTTCACCTTGCTGCAACGGATTGCCCAAAACATCCAATACCTGCAAATGAGGTAAGGTGGACAAAGGCGTAATATCCTTAATTTGATTTTGACTCAAGTTGAGTTGCTTGAGGTGTTTAAGATTGGCCAATGGGCGAACATCGGTAATTTGATTATTACTTAAGTCTAACTTTTCTAAATTGGTCAAAAACTGTAAATCATTGATTTGAGTCAAACCTTGGGAACTTAGGTTTAGACTATTTTGGTATAAGAAATGATCAAGCTGCTCTACCCCAATTTGAATATCGTTGATCTGCAACAAGCCCAAACTCTTGAAAATACGTAATACCTGCATATCGTGTGGGTCTATTTTGATCAAAGCCGCGTGTTTTACTTTTTCGATGTCGGCCAGCTTAATGTTTACAAACTCTTTGCTCTTATTAGAATCATAGGTTTTGTAGCGTCCAAACAACGACTTGGCCTTTTCAAATAAAATTTCTTTTCTGAGCAATTCTCCCTGCTCTAGCTCTGATAAGTCCAGCTTTTCGGCAAAACTTGGATTATAAAATGCCTCCGTCACCAAGAAATACTCCAAAATAGACTTATGGGCAAAGGTACATTGGTGAAGCGAGTTCATGTGAAGTAAAGCCCTGGTTTTGAGTTCCAAAGTCCCCAAATCTACGTGATTCTTTTCCGCAATTACTTTCAGCTCATCATCCGAAATAATCATAGCTCCTCGTTTTTTGCGATGATTATACATATCTATGGCTACTTCTCGCGAGAAAGTGTATAAATCCTGACGATATTTCTCCGGATTATCAGCTCGTCGGCGTACTTCACGGTCTATCCAGCGGTCAATAAGCTCAGTATAAATCTGATAAGTGGTACTGTAGTAATCCCGGTTTTTGATGAGGTCGTCAATATAACGTAACAGCATCGGTCGTACCATTAGATTGGGTGAATGAAGTACGATTTTCTCGGCCTTTTTGCGTTTCGAGAGTTTAAATATATTGTAATTCTTCTTCAGATAAGCCTTTACATCTTCTATGCTAAAAGGAGAAAGGTATATTTTACGGAATTGGTAAACTTTGTCTTGATAACGAAACTTCAATACGCCAATTTCACCTGAGTCTTCTTCATCTTGTGGAAAAAACTGGGTACGACAGGTAAATATAACTTCTCTAAAGTCTCCTACCTGTTGCAAGATAGAGTGCAGCCGTTTTTGATGAGCTTTGATAGCTTCGTGGTCTTCATCAAAGGCATCCAGTAAGAGAATAGTATTAGCCCTTTGGTCGGCGGGTATTTGTTGTACTTTATCTATAGCATCAGGAAAACTCAACGGAAACAATTTGATCTGATAATCAGTTCCTTTCAGTTTTTCGGAGTACCGGGCATACAAGTTTAGCATAAAGGTGGTTTTACCCATACCCGCTTCAGCCAAAATAATATAGTACTTATCGCGGTACATAGAGTTAGATATATCTCTATTGATAAAAAAAGGTATAAGCTCTTGTCGGGTAACAAAAGCATGTTGGTTTTGTGGGTTGTTTTCTAAGGAGGGGGCCACGTTTTGGCATTGGCTAGGAATAAAATTCTTTAATGCCTTCTTGATTTCGTGTTGGGTATAAAACTGACCTATGTCCTCAAATATATCTCGTGTATTCATAAATTCTATTAGCTTATTGAAATAGTTTTGTGAGACTGCAAAGCATACTTTGCTGTCTTAGTTAGTAGTAAAAACAGTCGAGTATTGGCGTGTATTTTTGTTGGTAGGGGTGCTACTTAAAATTGCTGGGAAATGAGAAAGATATAATTTTTAAATACTCTATCAGTGAAAACAGCTATTAAATCGTAATAATTTGATATACAAAAATAATTGATTTTATAAACCAAATTCAAACAACTAAATAAGGTGCTATTACTTGTAGGAAAAAAAAGCAAAATGGTTGTTTTGTGGATTTAAAAGGTTAAAACTTACAATGTACTTTTTAAGTGTTATTTTCAAATTAAGTGTTTTTTTACCTTAACAATTTCGATATATGATCTCTCTTAGGCAATATTGCATTAATAGAGTCTAAATTTTTGTTTATGAGGGTTTTATGTTAATTATGTTTTGGTTGTTAAGCTCCTTATTACCCTTTATACTGGAATTTATACTCAATTTGTAATGATTTAATGTAGGGATAATTACTATCAGAAAAGTGAGGATTACTCATCAAATTGATATAGATACTTATAAAAATCAGAATAAATCAAAATATTGCAAAGACCGATTACAACGAAAAAGTTATACTAAAATATGCTTTTTTACTTTTTTTCCGACTTGTAGATTTTTTAATAATGTGCTAAAAATTGATGGATTCAAGCAAAAATATAGATGAAAAGTAATCATTTTTAGAACTTTTTGTCTTAAAATCAGTTTAAGGATTCAATTTTAGCGAGTGTTGTATAGCCTCAAACATTAGGTGCAAGTTTTTGTATAACTACACGATTTACCTTTGAGTCAGAACAAAGGTGAGCCTTGTAGGCTTGGTCTAATAACAATGCTTGTAAATACCAGTGGGTGAGAGTATCACGCATTTGAATAACCGCTTGAGTAGTATCAATTGTTTGTAATGGTATTTGTAAGCCCCGTCCGTCCGCTTTGATCACGCTTTCTTTTCTGGTCCAATGATTATAAAAAGCGTGTAAAGAATCATCTTTCTCAATTTTATGCCATTCTGAAGGTGTAAATTGATCTTTAAAAAGCCCTCTCTCTATTGGTTTTATATATTCTACATCTATCCCTATCTGACACTCGGTTGAAACCGCACATACCACCAAATCTTGCGAATGCGCAATATTAAACGATAAAGGTATTCCTTTGAGCACTGGTTTTTCATATGCGTCTTTTGTCAAATCTTTTAAGACTTCTGACGGATAACCTAGTGCTTCAAGCTGTTTCAAAAGTAAGTATTTGCCAATGGCTCTGGCATATTGATCTGGCTCAAATTTATAGCGTAAAATGTCAGCATGTAGTTCGTGTGGAAGGTAACGGAGTAAGGCATGGAGCGAAGAATGATGGATAAACTGACTGATATATGTATAAGTAACCTGGACTTTAGACATGGGTCATGTGTATTTGGTAAAGCTGAGTGCTTCCCAAAACAGAAAAAAATTTAGCACTAAATGAAAAAAAAATTACAGCAAATTTCTGCCGAAAAAAGAGGCTGAATTGTACTATTCAAATTTATGAATTGCTTTTAGGATGTTTTTCAAGAAATTTCACCCAAAACTAGTTACAAAATAAGCGCTTTTGTCTTGGTTTGAATGCTAAAAACAACACAAAACAAATATAAAAAAACCTGCGTAGGTAATTTCTAACATCCAAAGATTACATCTACACTTAGCAGAATTAACGATCTAAATTATTTATGAATCCTGACTTTCAGACATTACCAGAACTGAGTACAAAACAAGCTACTGAACAAGCGAATAAAGTAGCCCTGATTTACGAAGACGAGTTTTACACGTATGCCCAACTAGACCAAGCCGCAAATCAAGTAGCTCAAGGTTTGCTACAGTTTGATTTAGCCCCCCAAGCCAGAGTGGCTATTTTGGCTAAAGATAGTCTGGCGAGTTATGAGATTTTATTTGGCAGTGCCAAAGCAAACACGGTCTTGGTAACCATCAATTGGCGATTGGTAGCCAAAGAGGTACAGTTTATTCTGGACGATAGCCAGACTGAAGTACTGTTTGTGGGCAAAGAATTCTTACCCTTGATTGCCCAAATCAAAGCAGATTTGCCCAAGATAAAGGCAGTGATGGTGATTGAACCAACCGAAACCGTTACTGAGCATACAGATTATACCTCCTGGAAGCTCCAGCAACCCACTCAAACTCCCAAATTAATCTATGCGCCCGAAGATGTAGTAGTGCAAATGTATACCAGCGGTACCACGGGTTTGCCCAAAGGAGTACAATTGGCCCATTATAGCTTTTTTAGGTTGATGCAAGGAATGAAAGCCCAAGGCGATGCCTGGATGGATTTAAATCATCAAGATACGTTGTTGCTGTCGCTACCGATGTTTCACATTGGTGGACTTTGGTGGGTGATCCAAGGAATGATTGTGGGTGGTAGAGGAGTTGTGCTCAATACTTTTGTGCCCTGGAAAGCTTTGGAACTAATAGAGAAATACCAAATCACCAAGGTAGCAATGGTGCCAGCCATGATCCAATTTTGTATGGCAGAACCTACCTTCGAGACTACCGATTTTTCTTCGGTGCAAGGATTTTTGTATGGAGGTTCTCCGATTGCTCCCGCTTTATTACGCAAGGCGATGGATACTTTTCAATGTGGTTTTTTTCAGATTTATGGAATGACCGAAACCGGGAATATGGCAGTGTGCTTACGCCCCGAAGACCACGACTTAAGCAATGAGGCACGTTTAAAGGCCGCAGGTAAGCCATTGCCAGGAGTAGAAGCGAAGATTATTGATTCTCAAGGTGGGTTATTACCTCCTAATCAAATTGGAGAAATCTGCCTTAAATCTCCTTCACGAATGATTGGTTACTGGAACCGAGACGAGGCCACTAAAGAAACATTAAGCGAAGGCTGGATTCGAACTGGAGATGCTGGATATCAGGACGAAGAAGGGTACATTTTTGTGTGCGACCGGGTCAAAGATATGATCATCTACTCGGGGGAGAATTTGTTCCCAGCCGAAATAGAAGCGGTACTGAGCGAACACGAAGCTGTTGCCGAGGTAGCCATAATTGGGGTGCCCAGCGAACAATGGGGCGAAATTCCTAAAGCTTTTATAGTACAAAAGCCTGGTTATGCCCTTAAGAAAAAAGAAATGCGTGCTTTTGCCAAAGAACGAATGGCTGATTTTAAAGTACCGCGATCATTTGAGTTTATAGACAAGCTCCCTAGAAACCCTAGCGGAAAAGTTTTAAAAAGAATTTTGCGAGAGCCTTACTGGAATACCATGGAAAGGCAAGTAAATTAATTGAAACAAATATAGTAGGCTTCACCTGCCCAAGGTAGTACAAACCCGAGGCTTGGATGTTTATTGATTTTTTTCAAAACGGCTCCCTTATGGCCAAAATTTTATATTAAAGAACATACTGCTAGACATTTTGGCTAAAGTTGGCCGTGAGGACACGGCCAACGGCGCGGCCGCCTTCGTTTGTGTCTCCACAAACGAAAAATGTCTAGTAGTATGATTAAAGAAAAAATTAGAACTTGATGTGTTGCAGGTAAGTGTTTGACAATGAGGTGTTTAATTGTTTTTGTAGATCTTTTTATACAACTGTTTTACCATCATTTATTAGAGTTTCTAAGCATTAGTTGAGACTATTACGCTTACTTGACAATATCATAAAATATAACATTGTTTACTTAATTAATTTTTAATAATGCTAACAACCACTTCTTTCAACATCGAAGATGCTGCCGCAGGACAAATCGGGGGCATAATTACTGGAATTGATGTAACCCAACTTGCCTATGATGCCCCCGAACTAGAAGAAATTCGTCAGGCCATCTATCGCAACAAATTGATCGTAATCAAGGGACAAAACATGGGCGAACAACCCGCTGAATATGTGGAGTTTACCCGTAAGTTAGGTACCCCTCAAGTGTATTTTCAAGAAAACTACCATCACCCTGATTTTCCTGAGGTTTTTGTATCCTCTAATGTAAACAAAGAAGGAGAAAAAGTAGGCGTGGCTGGTACTGGAAAATACTGGCATACCGACTGTCAATTTCAAGAAAAACCGCTTTCGTTTACGTCCATTACTCCAGTAGTAATTCCTCAAACTGTTCGCGCGACTTACTACATAGACATGCACAAGGTGTATGAAAACTTGCCCGCAGATCTTAAGGCATTGGTAGATGGAGCCACCATGGTACATGGAGGAAACAATCGTTACAAAGTACAGCCCAGCGACATTGACAAATCTATCCAGCAATTGATTGATTACATGAATGAGATTGTGCCACCAGTGGATCACCCGGCGGTGATTGAGCACCCAGTTACTGGCGACAAAATCTTGTACATGAGCAGTGGCTTTACGATGAAAATCAAAGGGTTGACCTACGAAGAAAATGAAAAAGCAATGAAGGCTTTGTTTGATTACATCGAGCAAGAAAAGCACATTCATACCCACTCTTGGGATGCAGGAGATTTGATCATTTGGGACAATCGTTACTTGTTGCATATGTCTTCTAGCATTCCCGCTGGCGAAAAAAGCAAGAGCTACCGCATTGGTATTTATG
>DMXI01000013.1 GCA_003483885.1 Microscillaceae bacterium | reverse complement strand
ACAAACTTGATAGAAGAATCAAAACTAGCACCGCCAGCAACCATTTCCTGCACCTTTTGAGTAGTAGCCTCTAAGCTCATAATTATAATTTGTTTAAAGTTTATAGTTTCTTTATTTGAAAGTGGGGTCAATTTAGCCATTTTTTACATAATCTAAAAGCGTTCTAAGCTTGAGTAAGATTAGCTGTTTTTGAATTGCTAGATGATTGTTTTGTAAATCGAAAATTGACACGCTGTTTTTAAAATAAATGTGATTACTTCTGGATTTTATGGAAATTAAATTTTGGAAAATATCTTAGGTTAAATATTTTCCAGAAAAATAATTTTCCTCCTTTCTTATTGCAACCATTCGCAAAAAATGCTTGTCAATATTAAGAGATTATTACAAAATTACTATGTAAGAATTGTAGAACTTTTTGGGCATTCCTTTAAACTTTTTGCGAATGGAGTCTAACCATTATTTTTTAGTTTATTCGCAAGTAATTCATTTATAGATGTTTAGAGTTTTAATGTCGCCCCTTTTTTTTGCAAAAATAATATTTAGACTGTTTTCAAAAGCGTAACAAAAATGCAGTAAAACATTTGTTTTGTGCAAAAAAGCCTTAGATTTGCCTCTAGCGGTTAATTATTTGTTAATAGCCGTTTTTTATAAAAGAATCTTCTGCTTCGATGAAGCGGTTGTATTAAAACATCCATTTAAACTTACAAATTGCATGAAAAAAAATTTACTCTTATTGTTCATGTTTTTTTGTCTAACCACTACCCTTGCCTTGGCTCAGGATAGAACCATTACAGGTAAGGTAGTAGACAAAGACGGGCAGCCAGTACCAGGCGCCACTGTAATCGTAAAAGGAACCACTACTGGTGCTTCCACCAAGGCCGATGGAACGTTTTCGTTGAATGTTCCAAGTAACGCGACCTTGATTATTAGCTTTATTGGAATGGCAACCCAAGAAATTATTGTGGGTTCCCAAAGCCAAATTACTGTAACCATGAAGGATGAAAATTCTTTATTGGATGAAATTGTTGTAACGGGTCTGGCTTCAAACGTGAAACGTTCGAACCTGGCCAATGCTGTCTCGAGTATTTCTGCCAAAGAACTAGTAGGGATTACTTCTCCCCCTACTTTTGACGGAGCTTTGTATGGTAAGCTTACCGGAGCCAACATTGTGAAAACTTCTGGTGCTCCCGGAGGAGGTATTGCCATTCGCTTGCGAGGAATTTCCTCTATTGTAGGTCAAAACCAACCACTTTTTATTGTAGATGGGGTATACCTCGATAACAGTGAAATTCCTAGTGGAATTCGTTTCGCCTCAGGAGCAAATGCTGGAAACGAAGAACAAGCCTCTAACCGTATTGCCGATTTATCTTCTTTTGACATTGAGAGAGTAGAAGTATTGAAAGGTGCCTCAGCTGCGGCTATTTATGGGTCTCGGGCAAATGCTGGGGTAGTTATCATTACCACTAAAAAAGGAAACGCAGGTAAAACCAGGTTTAACTTTGAACAACTGGTAGGTACCGCTCGTGCCATTAAGCTATTAGGCCAAAGAAACTATGATACTGAGGCCAAAGTGAGAGGCTTTTTTGATGAAACAACACCCGCTGGAGTGGCAGCAGCCGATGCTGAAGTAGCCAAATGGAACGCTGCTCGCAATGGAGGAGGCTTGTATGACTATGAAAAAGAAGTTTATGGAAATGTTGGAGGCATTTTTCAGACAAACCTAAGTGCTAGTGGAGGAAGTAATCGTACTACTTTTTATACCAGTGCGTCTATCCGAAACGAAGAAGGGATTATCCGTGGCACAGGGTATCGTCGTAGAAACTTCCGCCTGAACTTGACCCACAAGCTATCTAAGTATTTGAAAATTACCACTGGATCGTATTTTGTAAACTCGGTAGCTGATCGAAGTTTTACTGGAAACGAAAATGAAGGTGGGTTGAGTTATGGTTATAACCTGGCTTTTACTCGCCCTTGGAATAATCAATTTCCTAACGAGAGAGGAGAATATCCTGATAACCCCACTGCTTCAGGTAACCCTTTGTTTGTTCGTGATGCCATGTATAACCGTGAAGAAGTATTCCGTACTATTCAAAGTTTGAACTTAGAATTTAACCTTTTGCAACGTGATAATATGTTGCTTCAATTTAACTTTGGTGGGGGAATTGATATTTTCAAACATGGTACTTTTACTTTTGTATCACCACAGCATCAAGCCCAGCGAGGTATTACCAATGGTTTCTTAAGTGAAGGAGCCAATACTGTAACCAATGGAAACTATCAAGGTGCTTTTGTATATAATTTAAACCTGGGAACGACTGATCTTACGTCGCAATTAGGTTTTACTAATATTTACATCAATCGAGATTTCTTACTTTCTCGTGGTACCCAATTAAAGCCCGATCAGTTTAATATTCAACAAGCTGGAGCACAAGCAGTAGACCAAGCGTTGGCACAAGAGCAGGACTTTGGATATTTCTTTCAGCAAGAAGCCAATTTTAATAACCGGGTAATCTTATCTGCAGGAGTTCGTTTGGATAAATCAACCCTCAATGGTGACCCGAATAAATTGTATGCCTTCCCTAAAGCATCAGTAGCCGTAAACGTGGCTAACTTTGATTTCTGGACGCTTAAAGAAACTGTAAACCAGGTAAAAGTAAGAGCTGCTTTTGGACAAACAGGTAGTAGCCCTGGGTTTGGTTCTTTGTTTACTGGGTTTAACAACGTAAACATTGGCGGTTTGAGTGGTACAACGATTAGTGGAGTGAGAGGTAATCGTAACCTCGAACCAGAAATCGCTACAGAAATTGAAGCAGGTATTGACTTAGGGTTTTTCGGTAATCGTTTCTTCTTAGAAGCAACTTATTATACTCGTAATGTAAGAAATCTACTGATCCAGCGAGCATTGCCTTCTTCTTCTGGTTTTGCATCTGAGATTAGCGATGCGGCGGATTTAGTTAACCGCGGATTCGAGCTTAGCCTTGGTGGCGATCTTTTCACCAAAGAGAATTTTGCCTGGACTAGCCAACTTCGTTTTTGGTTCAACCGTTCAGAGATTACCCGTCTGGATGTTCCAGCATTTGCCCCTGCAGGTACTGCTTTTGGTCTTGGATTGGGTACTTTCTACATCGAACAAGGTCAATCAGTGACCCAGTTTAAAGGAACCGATGCCGACGGTAACATTGTAACCGTAGGAGATGCCTTACCTGATTATCAAGTGTCTTGGAACAACACCATGCGTATTATGAAAAACTTTGAGTTGTCTTTCTTATGGCACTATAGCAAGGGTGGAAACAACTTGAACCTGAGTTTATTCCTGACCGACTTAGGGCGTACCAGTTTTGACTATGATACACCTGAAGGCGAAGCACGTCGTAACTCAACTGGTTCGGCTCGTTACTTAGAAGATGCCACTTACTTGCGATTAAGAGAAGTAGCTTTGTTTTATAATTTACCCAAGAACTGGATAAAGAACTTTTCTCAAGGTACTATAGAAAATGTAAAAGTGGGTATTTCGGCTCAAAACTGGATCACCATTACCGATTACAAGTGGTATGATCCTGAAGTATCTACCAAAGGTGGAGGCGGATTGTCTTCTGGGGTAGACGTAGCACCATTCCCAAGCTCTAAGCGTATATTTTTCCACTTATCAGCAACTTTCTAAACCGACTCAAATATGAAATTTATCAATAGATTAGTACTTTTTTTGGTGGGAGTATCGCTGATTACAGCTTGTAACTTTGATGCTCAAGTAGACCCTAACCGCCCTAGTGTAGGGGGAGTGGCCTCTAATGCGACCCCTGCCCAGTTAGATGCTTTAGTAACAGGAGCCTTAGGCGATTTAAGAGCTGGATTACAGGTGTATCGTACTTCGGCAGGAAGCATTGCTCGTGAGTTGTATTTATTTGATGCTGATCCCCGAAATACAGAGGATTTATTAGGTAAAAATGGTGCTCAGCTGGATAACAACACATTCTATTTGACAGGATGGTATACCCCTTATTATCGTGTGGTAAAAAACTGTAACATCTTGATTGATGCACTGAATAATACTACATTGGTAACAGATGTTGCAAAGAAAGGATATAGTGGATTTGCCAAAACAATGAAAGCCCATATTTTCATTCAAATCCTGAACATGTTGGATGATAACGGCATTCGTATTGATGTTTCGAACCCTGATCAATTAGGCGCTTTTGCAGATAAAGCAACTGCTTTGACTAATATCAGAACTTTGCTGGATGAGGCTTCTACCGATTTGGATGCGGCAGGCACTGCTTTCTCGTTTACGTTGAACACTGGATGGACTGGATTTGATACCCCAGCCACCTTTAAGCAATTTAACCGAGGTTTGGCTGCTAAAGTAGCTTTGTATCAGCAAAATTGGGCTGATGTATTGACGCTGTTGGGACAGTCTTTCTTAAATGAAACAGGCGACATAAATGCAGGACCGCAACATATATTTTCTACAGCGGCGGGTGATGTATTGAATCCTTTGTTTTTTGGAAGTGCACCTGATAATATCTATGCACATCCATCATTCAACACTGACGCACAAGCAGGTGATACGCGTGTGACTTCTAAAACTACGGCTCAACCAAATGCCAGAGATGGTTTAACGGCGACTCATCGTCAAAATATTTACAGTACCAGTACTACTCCTGTTGCTATTATTCGTAACGAAGAGTTGATTTTGATGAAGGCAGAAGCCAACATTCAGCAAGGAAACTCGGCTGAGGCGGTAAGAGTTCTTGATATTGTAAGGATGGCTGCTGGTTTGGCAGGTTATACTGGAGCCACCGACCAAACTTCATTGATTAACCAGTTATTGATCGAAAGGCGTTATTCTTTGTGGTTAGAAGGTGTTCGCATGGCAGATTTACGTCGTTACAATAGACTAGATGCAACCAACTTACCGATTGATCGAACTGGAGATATTATCCATACCAAATTCCCAATTCCTTTGAATGACAATCAATAGTTTGAAGACATAAAATCAATTAAATATTGAGCGAGGTAGTCATTGACTGCCTCGCTTTTTTATGAAATTTACTGAAGAGGCACACGTTTTAAAATTTTAGCTGTATAATTGACCTTGTTTTAAATGTTCCTTATTGCATTATGAAAAAAGCGATTGTTGTTATCCCGTTTGTTTTATTGATCAGTGGTTTGGTTTTATTGGCTTGCAATACCGCTGGGCAAAAATCAGATACCCAATCTTCTGCAACTACTGAAATAGATTCATTGGATTTTAAAATTGGTCAAATGTTGATGGCAGGTTTTCGGGGAACAACTTTGAAACAAAGCAATCATATCTACCGAGACATCACCAGGCATCACTTAGGTGGAGTGATTTTATATAGCCGAGACTTATTACTTGGAGCCAACAAACCGCGAAATATTCAGTCTAAGGCACAGTTAAAAAAGCTCATTACCGATTTAAAAAAACTATCTAAAGTACCTTTATTGGTGGCGGTAGACGAAGAAGGAGGGAAAGTGAGCCGCTTGAGTGCCAAATTTGGATTTACCAGTACTCAAAGGCCTCAGGAGATTGGAGAAATCAACCAACTACCTGCTACCGAAAAATGGGCCAATCACATTGCTGGAAAGGTCAAATCAATGGGGTTCAATGTCAATTTTGCCCCAGTAGTAGACCTTAATGTAAATCCCAAAGCCCCGATCATTGGCCGTTTAGGGCGTAGCTTTTCGGGCGATGTGGAAACACTGGTAACCCACGCTTCTAAATTTGCTGAGGTGCACCAAAAACAAGGAGTTATTTGTGCCATCAAACATTTTCCAGGACACGGAAGTGCTATCGCTGACTCTCATTTAGGTTTTACCGATGTAACTGATACCTGGAAACCCATTGAGTTAGCCCCCTTTAAGCGAATGATTGAAAAGGGCTTTCAAGGAATGGTGATGACCGCCCACGTATTCAACAAAAAACTGGATGATAAATACCCAGCTACCATGTCTAAGAAGATTATGAATGATTATCTTCGCAAAAAGTGGGGGTGGCAAGGCATCATTATTTCAGACGATATGCAAATGAATGCCATTGCCAAAAACTATGGTTTAGAAGAAGCCCTCGAGAAATCTATCAATGCCGGGGTAGACATTATTCTTTTCTCTAACAATGGGCGTGATGCTTACAATAAAAAAACAGTGCCTCAAGCCATTGCTATCATCAAAAAGCTTATCAAAAAAGGTAAAATCTCCCGTCAGCGCATCGATGAATCTTATGCGCGGATTCAAAAAATGAAGGCGGGGTTGAAATAAGAACTAATCAGGATTGATAAAAAGCCACTAGAATGAGTAAGAAATTGAATTTGATTTTCCTGAGTGTATTACTCAGTCTTTTGTCTTTGGGGTGCAAACCAGACAAGAAACCGATCGTACTGGCTACTTATACATACGCCACCAATAATAGGATAGCAAACCTGAAGCCACTTGCCCAAAACCTTGAAAAGCGTTTGCAGCGAAATGTTGAAACAAAGAGCTATCCTGATGTGGAGTCCTTTGTAAAAGGAATAAAATCAGATAAAGTCGATATTGCTTTGATCAACACCTTAGGATATTTGATTCTGGCCCCTGATAACCAACACATGCTTCCAGTAGCAAATCTTCATGTCAAAAAAGACGCAGTAGATAACTATAAAACAGTGTTTTTGACCAGTAATGATAGCCTTCGAAATTATTCAGCTATACCCAACAAAGCAGATCAACTCACCATGATGTTTGTTAAAACAGGGTCTACCTCAGGTAATCTTATTCCAAGGCTTTTTTTGAGTTCAATCAATATTACTTCTCCTGAGTCTCAGTTCAAAGAAGTAAAATACGGCGGAAATCATACCTCCACTTTAGAAAGACTAGTAAATGGAGAAGCTGATTTAGGCGCTTTGGGAAGCAACGAATATTATAAACAAATCAAGGCAGATTCAACTCTTAAGAATAAAGTAAAACTCTTATGGGTTTCAGACGAAATCCCCTTAGGGCCAGTATTAGTGAATAAAAAAATGTCATCAGAAGAAAAAGAAACAATCTCTCAACTACTACTGAGCTTACATACCAAAAACGTGGAAGCTTTTGAAGCTATCAAGGCTGGTTGGTCAGAAGCAAAACAAGCCGATAAGTTTCAGCGCATTTCAGATAAATACTATGATTCGTTCAGAGAAGTCAATGGAAGCAAAACTCGCTTGAATGATATTTTGAAAATGCTTGGTAAATAAGAGCTGGGTACATTGACTTTAACAAAAGAAAATCTTGCTTAAAGGAATAAGATTTTGGTTGAACCCTGTAATGTCAACCAGATAAGCTTATTGTGATACTTTGACGTAAATAATCTTACTTTTATTTATTCCAAGGTAAATGATTTCTCCAACCTTCTTCTTCTCCTATATACATAATATAGGTAGTATGATGCCCAGGAGATAAGTCCTTGACATCATTGAACCTAGTCATGTTAGGGATATCAGCTGCTTGCCCTTGACACAATACCCATCCCGAATATTCCTTATTAGGAAGGCCATAGCCATTCAAACTAAAGTTTTTTGAAATAATGCCTATTGGAATGCTTGTAACAGTTCCTATAGGAGCGATTAGCTTGTATTTGCGAGCTTGTTTCCAAGAACGAATTTTTCGAGGGAGCCACATAAAAGGATAAAAAATAACCTGACTCAAACTCATCCTAGCCCTACCGTCTGTTTGGGCTTCAGGACTATCCTTTTGTTCCTTGTTTATCATTAGGTAATGATTCTCTATATTATAAATACTTGTTAATAATCACCTATGTAACGATTTACAGATCTTCTTAGTTTGAGTGTCACGGAAACTAAAGAGAGTAAATGATGATCCTGTAATTTTTAATAATTTCTGACCTTTGGTCTTACTGAAAGGAGATCAAAAGGGAGTGAACCACTTTTGGAAGTTAAGCTTCCTCGAGCTTCTCTGTCGAGTCGAAGAAGCCTCCTCCTTAGAAAAGGAGGACTGAGGTGGTTTGCTATATGAATAACATAACCCCTGACTAAACGATATTGCCCTTTGGTAAGACCCACAAATTGGCAGTATTTATTTGCTACCTTTTAATTTAGATTCCAAGAACTTACAAAGTTGAGTTGACTCATGGCCAAGATCAATTTGAATGTATGCATACCACCCTGTACCATATACTGTGTACTCTTTCTGGCTTGGTAAAGCGTATTCCTCATAATCTAATGTAAGTGGCCCTTTCTCATTCTCTTGTTCCTTATAAACCCAGGGTTCTTTTGGCAGTTTCTCTTTGCCATCACCATCACCCAATCTCTCTGCTTCACTGCAGACTCGTCTTGCTATCCACTCTACATCTTCATCTGTCAGCTTTAAAACGAGTTCCCAATTTTTAAGTTCATAAGAATCAATCAATTGGTTGATTTTAATTACTTCCTCTTTAGTTATCATTGGTCAGGCTCATGATTAGTTTTGTGTTACTTACCCACCATCACCCCAAAAATTTCCTCCGCAATCAATGCATAATACTCATCGCCAAAATGAACTTCATCGGGAAAGACCTTATCTAAATCCAGGTTGTCTTTTTTGGCACGCTTCAGCAAGGCTTTGTGGAGATTGATAAATCCACATTTGTGCTTTTGAGCCAAACTTTTCAATGCGGGTAAGTAATTGATAGCCTTTTCGTTGTACGAAGTAGTAAAAGGGGTAAAACCCAGTATAATCACTTCTATGTTTTGCGCCTTCAATTGGGTGATGATACGCTCCATTTGTTGTTGGAAAAAGGTCGTAGACCAACCCGAATAAGCATCGTTGATGCCAAACATCAGGGTCACAAAATCAGGCTTTTTAGCCAATACCAACTGACTCAGGTTTTTGGCGCCTTGGTCACTGCGCCAGCCGTTGTGCCCTTCTTTTACTACCTTTAATCCAGCATTGGGATATTTCTTTTTGAGTAACTTTTCCAACACATAAGGGTAAGGATTGGCCACCGTACCAAAACTGCCCACTTTGTAGCCATTGGTAATGCTATTGCCAAAACATACCAGCTTGGTAGAATCACCTTTTTGTAAGGCTGTCAATAGCTTATCTATGGGGCCTCTTAAATGATCCAGGCAAACTGTTTTCACACCTTTGATGGTCAGCGTATCCCCTTCGTTTTCGCAAGTTTTTTGAGCATTGCTGGAAAAAGTACTTTTTTTGTTTTCGTGGGTATTCATAGTATCCGAGGTTAAAGGTTGCGACACCGCTTGAGAGATGGTATCTTCAGTGTTAGGTGTATTTTGGGTGTTATTAGCTTGATTGGTTTGTGATGAATTGTTACCACAAGCCCAAAATAAGCTGCTGATAAAAATTAAATACAGGTATTTCATTTAAATGATGTTTCACAATTATCTTACAATGACGATTGGCTCTTTAAATTTCGGAATTCGATATTTTGGAGGGTAATCAATCCAACGTTCCCAAATTCACCCAGCCTTCAGCGGTTTCCCCTTTGCTATTTAGGCGAGCTACTTGATCGGCTCGCCGCAAAATATCGGGGATACGATACTCACTCACCATATTTAGGGCTATTTCTTTGGCAACCGGCAAAGTAATCAAATGTCCAGGACTTACATATTCTGGTTTGATACCCGTTTGTGTTCGGAGCGCGTAACCCACCGTTTTTCCTTCGTTTTCAATCGGTAATAGGCTGCCTTGAGCTTCGCCTACTTGCCCCGAAAAGCGTAGCAGGCTTTTTTTGGCTACGCCCATAGTAGGCAATCCAGTTTTTACCCCTAGCCAGCAGGCAATCCCCAGCGCGCGAGGATGGGCAATACCGTGGCCATCTACTACCAGTAAGTTAGGATTGGGAATGGATGTATCTTGCAACAAACGATTGACTAAAGCTAGTAAGGGAGGGCCTTCCCGAAAACAGAAAAAACCAGAGACATAAGGAGCATTTACTTTAGCTACACCACTATAAGTTTGAATGGCTTCTCCCTGGTAGTATTGAAAGTCTCCCGCAATATAAGCCACATCCCCTTCGTACTGAATATCCAGACCCAGCACCACATCTCCTTCGCTAGGTTGGTAGCCATTCCCGTCTTGAGGAATGATCACTTGATTGGCCATGAGGTTTTGCTCTTGTGCCCACAATATTTCTATATCATCCATTTTCTAAGCTACATATTTTAGAGAAAACCCATCAAAGCTTTCGTCAATTTTTTCTTTTCTTACGTTAAAACAACCTAGAAGTCAATACGACTTTTGAGACTTATTAAAAACATACTTACACATTATGAAAAAACAAATTATCGGACTATGGGCCTTGGGCTTTCTATTGATAGGAGTACAAGTACAGGCTCAACAGATTTTTAAAGGAAAAATAACCTATAAAACAACGTTTAGCGGAGACGAAAAACTGGTCAGTCAGGCCAAGGCATTTATGCCTGCCCTGGAAGAAATTATTACTGATGGCAAAAGTTTTAGAGTATTAGACGAAGGTGGTTTTGCCACCAAAGAAATATTATTTGAGGCAGGTAAAGAGCACTATTACCTGATCAATGCCAAAGACGAAACCATTACCAAGGAAAAGTTTCGTAAGCGTAGTAAAAGCATTAGCCCCCCTACGTTCAAAAAGATTGATGAAGTGAAACAGGTAGCAGGGCTTACCGCTCGCAAGTATGAAGTTTGGGTCAAAGAAAAAAAACGGGCCGAAGTATGGGTCAATGAAGAATATGTTTGGAATCTGGAAAACCACCCTTACAGGTTTAGCAAAACTTTGATGTTGGATGCCAGTACTTCAGATTTAGGCAACAAGGTTTTGTTAGGACTCAACTATCCCCACCCTAGTGGTAAGGCCGAGATTATTGTTTGGGCCACCGAAATTACCACCAATATTTCCAAAGATGCTTTTAAACTTCCCAAAGGGTTTAAAATGGTGACTGAAAAAGCAGGAACCAGTGTCCCTAAAAAGGAGGGAGGGAAATAATTTAAAATCCCCAGGTGATTTTCAAGGATCATCTGGGGATTTATTTTTATATCTAAAAGACAGCACTACTTTTACTTCTGTTCTGTAAATTGCCCTTTGTTGAGAACCTCTACTCTTGCTTTGTTTTTTTGTACGTCTTGGTTATAAAACCAGGCATCTCGCATTTGTTTTTTAGAAAACAACACCAACTGATCTCCCTTGTGTTTAGAATCATCTTGGGTAGAATTGCCATAGCTCAACAGTACTTTTGCTCGTACCTTTTTACCAAATTCGATGATACCCACCCAGGAATCACCTCCACCTACAGAACTTACCCCGTTTTTATCAGTATTGCCAGGCCAGGCTACTCTAAACACACCAATACCTCCAGTAGCTCCATTAGCAGGTAAATCGTACTTTCCATATTTCAGGCGATAGGTTTTGCCCCAGGCCACATCCAGCGAACCAAATTTTTGTTTGACATACTGGCCTACTGCGTTCAAGGTTTTTACAGCTCTTTCAGGGTCGGCCAAACCATCAGGAGTCGTTCTTGGATTTTTAGGATTCCAGGGCTTGGTGTACATTTTGCCACTCCAATAACCCATTTTAGAAGCCCAGGCATAAAACAAATAAGCCCCTTTACTATCTGCATTCATGTTTCTATCCCAGTTTTGCAATACCTTTTTAGCTTCCTTACTCAATTCATTTTTACCGTATTTGTCAATAGCTGCAAACAAATCATCTAAAATTCGATCGGCCATTTCGGAACGAGTATCCAACTTATATTTGATCAGTTCGTCAAAGGTAATGGACTTATCTTCGTAGAGCATACGTACCGAACGTTGTGGGCGAAAGCTCATTCTTATAGGCGCCATGTAGGGAGGAAAATCTTTAGGGTTCAACAACTGAGGAAAAGTAGACGACCAAGGAGGATCATTGGCATTTTGCAACCAGCCCTGTGCTGGATTTTTGATTTTAGGCAAGTCTTTGTAAGGATGTACCTTGGTCCAAAGCGTTTTGCTGGTGTTTCCTGGGACGATTCTGTTCCAAAACTTCCAGCCACCTTCTGCTCTTACTGGAACCTGTCCGTTAAATAAGTAAAAGATATTGCCTGCTTTGTCGGCATACATTACGTTCCAAAAGGGGATTTGCCCCATTTTCAGCGCCTTCTCAAATTGTTTGAAGTTTTTAGCAGTAGCCATTTTCCACCACTGTAGTCCTATATTGGGAGTATTTCGCCCTACCAAACGAATGGCTAAAGCTTTAGTTTTTCCTTGTTTTACTACTGGGCCATGGGCCGACGTATATATATCAATTACTTGGTCTTTTACCGTTCCATCTTTGCCTTTTACCTTAATTGTAGTTTTGCTTTTATCAAATTGCTTGACTACACCATCCATTACATAGCCACCATCTTTGAGTTCTAGTTCATAAGTATCAGCATTATCGATGGTGTTATCGGTATGACTCCAACCCAGGTGTTCATTAAAACCAATGGCTATTCCAGGCAAGCCTACTAGGTTTACTCCGTAGATATTATGTTGGGGGGTAATGGCGTGCATTTCGTGAAACAAAAACTCTCCAAACCAGGGGAGGTGAGGGTTTTGTACCAACATAGCGTTTTTGCTGGCCGAGCGAGATGGAGCCACCGCATAAGTATTAGAGCCTTTGTCTTTCCATCGTTGTACTCGCCCTAATTCCGAACCCCCTACAAATCGGGTAAATACTACATAAATCATATGTAAGTTGATATCTTCGGGAGTAATAGGCAGCACTACCTTATTTTTCTTTTTTATCTTATCTGGAAACTTTTCAGCATATTGGTTCATCCCTTTTACAAAAGCTGTAAAAAGCTTCTTTTGAGTTTTGTTTTGTTTGGCCCACCAATCTTTAGCAAGTTGAGGAAACTGCATCGTATGGATGAGCATATCATTCCTTAAGTAGCGTTTTCCCCAATATTCGGCTGCTCTGCCTCGTGATTTGGCAAACAAATCTAAAATAACATTGGCGTGGTCGTGCATATGTGTCCAACCCATTGCCATAAACAGGTCTTCGTTATTTTTGGCATAAATGTGAGGAACTCCCCAGGTATCCCACACAATGCGGGTTTCTTTAATAGTTGGCTTGGTGTTTTGGGCGTAGGTACCCCAGGAGATGAGTCCTGCCAAGAGCATCAAATATACTTTGTGTATTTTCATAGAAATATGAGATTTTAACTTACTTAATTGACAAATAGGCTTATTCAATAGTTGAGCCATTTGGGTAATCACCTTTTAGCCAGGTGTTTACAACTTGTTTGGCTGGAGTCGTCTTTTTGCGTATGTCCAGCCACGATCAAGGCTTGTATGAAAAATGGACACATTGATAAGTAGCAATCAATCTACAAAGTAAAGTCTAACATATAGAGGATTATGGTTTTTTTTATACGAAACTTGGCTATTTGACAATTTATGATTACCTTTGCTAAGCAATTGAGCAAGAACAGATTGTAAAAGTACAATCTCTATTATCATTGAAAATATTTGTTAGCATCTTTTACGATGTTTCGTCGTAATTGTAGTAACGCTCTCCGACCATCACCATATGGCAATGTCATTCAGCGTGTTCTAGTCTACTACTACCCCTGGTAGAATTGAGAATAGCTGAACGGGCAAAGCCCTATTCGGTCATTTCTACCAGGGGTAGTAGTAGACCCCACACGCCTACAGTGATTTCCAATGATCCCAGGCAAGAAGTAACAAATCATTTTTCTTATTTTTTTGAAGTGTAGATTGTTTTCAAAGTGAGTTAGCATCTTTTGCGATGTTTCGTCGCAGTTGTAGTCAAGCTTTCCAAACATCACTATACGGCAATGTCTGTAGCAGGTGGAGTACCTACCGCTAAAATACGCTGAATGACATTGCCGTATAGTGATGTTTGGAAAGCTTGACTACAACTGCGACGAAACATCGCAAAAG
>DMXI01000585.1 GCA_003483885.1 Microscillaceae bacterium | reverse complement strand
AAAAAAAGGTAAACCCCAATGAGATCTACCTTTTCAGCGAAACTATCTTCAAACTTTTACTAAAACTTACTTTGTTAAACTATCGGCAATTGCTTGCCAATAATCCATAGAAGAGCCTATGTGTCTATATCAATAACCATATTATTACCCCAATTATTGCCTTATTTAAAAAAAAATTATTTAATTGCCGTTTAACTTTCCGATAATTAGCTCTACAATACCATTCGCCACTTCTTTTTTTGACTTTAAGGGCCACTCCTGATGAGCTTCTTTACCTCGCTCTATAATGGTTACTTTATTGGTATCATGGCCAAATCCTGCCCCCTTCTCATTCAATGAGTTGAGCACAATCATATCAAAGTTTTTACGCTCTAGTTTACGCTGCGCATTTGCCAGAGCATTTTCGGTCTCCATTGCAAACCCAGTAATGACCTGCCCTCCTCTTTTGATCTTTCCTAAAGTTTGTGCAATGTCTACCGTACGTATCAAGTCAATTTGCATTTGCTCCTGCCCTTCTTTCTTCTTTATCTTTTGATCGGCCACCTCCTTCGGGGTAAAATCGGCCACCGCAGCTGCCAATACTATAATGCTGGCCTCCTGAAATACCGCTTGAGTGGCTTCATACATTTGTTGAGCTGACGTTACTCGAGCAATTTGTACCCGAGGATGTTCTAATTGCAGCTTACTTGGCCCACTCACCAATGTCACTTCTGCTCCCTGGTTTGCCAAACTTTCAGCAATGGCATATCCCATTTTACCCGTAGAATGATTGCCAATAAACCTTACCGGGTCGATAGCTTCATAAGTGGGTCCTGCGGTTACAATGGCTTTTTTACCTTTAAGCGTACCAGATTGTTTCCTGAAAAAATCTTCCAAGAAACTTACAATGTGTTCAGGTTCAGCCATTCTTCCTTGTCCTACCAGACCACTGGCCAGTTCTCCATGTTCTGACGGAATTACTTGATTACCATAGCTTTCTAATAATTTTAGATTATGTAAAGTGGCAGGATGCTGATACATATCCAAATCCATCGCTGGGGCAAAAAATACTGGACATCGGGCAGATAAATAAGTAGCCTGAAGCAAGTTATCGCACAATCCTTGGGCACATTTAGCCAGTGTATTGGAAGTAGCAGGTGCTATGATCATCACATCGGCCCATAGCCCCAAATCTACGTGATTGTTCCAAGTACCTGTTTTATCTTTTACAAAGTCCGATAATACTGGATTTTTTGACAAAGTAGCCAATGTCAAAGGTGTAATAAAGGTTTGGGCCTGTTCGGTCATGATTACCTTTACCTCAGCCTGTTGTTTTACCAGCAAACGAACCAACAGCGCCGATTTATAAGCAGCAATACTCCCACTTACTGCTAATATTATCTTTTTACCTTGCAACATATTTATCTTATCTCTTTTATCAATGTTTTTTTGAGTCATCAAGCATTCTTACAAAGCAATATTACCAATTTTTAACTTCTTACTAATCATACATGAAATTTAGCCCATAAAAAAAGCCATATCGTATTGATATGGCTTCGTGTTTTGCTGTTGATCAGCGTTTATTCTTCTTCGTTACGGAAACGATATGCAATTTTTTCTTCCAAGAACTCTTCAGTAGCAATGGTTGCTGGCTTTGGTAAACGCTCATAATAACGAGAGATCTCGATTTGCTCACGGTTTTCAAAAATCTCTTCTAAATTATCTACCGTAGAAGCAAAATCAGCTAATTTACTATTCAATTCCTCTTTCATATCTACCGCGATCTGACGGGCACGACGAGAAACGATGGCTACTGATTCGTAAATATTGCCGGTTGGTTCGGCAAGCTCTATCAAATTCCGCGTAATCAACGTTGGGGTAGACGCAGAATATTTGCTTTTCATGTTAAGTATCATGCGATTCTAACTTTTTTTGGAAATCTTTTTTAACTTTTCTAAACTCCTGATGCTTGATGAATATAATTTTTCGGCTGCTCTCTTAAAACCACTTTCAGGATAAGCATCAATAAACTCAGTGTATAGCTTTACAACCTCATTGTAACGTTTTTCCTGGCGTCGTCGAGTACTGATTTCAGCATATTCGTACTGAGCCAAGATTTTTAGGTAGGCAACCTCTTCGTTGTAGTTTGAATCAGGAAAATCTTTCTGAAAATTATCAAAAGTGATTACTGCAGCTTTGTAATTCCTGATTTTGTAATACAACTTAGCTCCTTCATAAGCTTTTGTTTCCAGTTTTCGCCGTAATTCGGTAATGATACGGTTACACTCCTCGGTATACTTAGATTGAGGAAAACGGTTCAAAAAGTTTTGAGAAGCAGCAATGGCCTGGTCAGTATTGCTTTGATCCAGGTAATGTACTGGCGAGTCTCTATACAAAGAAAAAGCATACATGTACATTGCTTCTTCTACGTATTTACTAGCACCGTATTGCGTGTAAAAACGCTTGAAATAATAAGCTGCTAACTGTAGTTGCCTTTGGTAAAAATGACAATAAGCATAATAGAGGTTGGCAATTTCTGAGCGTTTTTGGCCTCTTATAAGCGGGATCAATTCTTCCAGCAATAGTCCAGCCCGATAATAATCTTTACGCTCGTAGTAAGATATAGCGGCATTGTACTTTTCATCTACACTTCCTTTTTTAAGTACGTTTTGGAATTTACTACAAGACGAAAATAGCAGTACCATACCAAGGCATGCTATCAATAATTTTTTATTCCACATTTTGCAAAATTAGGTAATAAGGGATAATCAAACAATAACAAACGAGGTTTATTGCATAACTTGTCCCTCAGCAAGAAAATTAATTTTAATGTTTAATTACTAGCTTCTTGCTTGCCATTGCTTTTCCTCCGACCATAAGCGTGTAAAAATACACCCCATTTCGGAGATAATTGGTAGGTATGACTAATTCTGATTTACTTCCGCCAGTTGCCGACAGGCGAAATTCTTTAATATCTTTACCCAATACGTTTTTCAACGTGATTTTGGCATTTTCAACCTTTGCGCTGTATTTCACCATTGTAGAAACATTCGCGGGATTTGGAAAAACTTCGTGTACAGTAAGCTTATCATTTTTGAACATAAGCTTGCCCTCTTGAGTTTGGGCTAATTGAATATTCTTAAAAGATTTTATTTGAATAAAACGGCTTTCCTGTTGTACACTCGCCCAGGCCTGAGGTAAATCAGGTTTGGGATACGTCACAACCACAGTATCAGGACGCTTTTTCCCATTATCCAGCTGGGTAAAGTGAAGTAAAGGTGTAGCATACAATTGGCTACCCAGGATAATAAGTGTACATAAAAATAATAATCGTAGAGTTTTTTCCATAATGCCGCTTTATTACTTGGTTGTCAAAATCTTATTAGGTACTTTTAAGTATGTACCAAATTTCCTGCTGAATGTTTCAACAAATTAACTATTTTTTAGAAATTTCACAATGCGTCAGAGTTTTTTATCTCTCTGCCTAAGCAAGTCTATCTTTTTGGGTCGGTCGTTGATTCTCCATAAAAAGCCTTTCAATCGCTTATCCGGGTCAGCTAATTCGTGAGGAGGAATGAACTTTCCGTCTGGTTTAGCTTTGAACGTGACCGTTTTTACCTTATTTTTTGCTCCAAATCTAATGTCAATATCACTACAAATAACCCGATTCATTCCAGTAAGTATGCTATCACCTTCTACAGCAAAAAAGATACTTTCCCCATTTCCTCTTACGTCAACTCGCTTCAATTCGTTCTGTTTAAAAAACGCATCCATATTTCGTCCCTTCATTTGGTTGTAATTTCCCAGCGTATCTTCCTGAATTACGAACGAATTGGTACGTAAATGCATTGTATGGATTTTGTTATTGGCCATTTGTACCCGAATAGAATCTCCAGACAGTTGGCTTTTATCATCCCACAATACGGGGTCGTTATACATATATATAGACGAATCAGAAAAATTATATATTAGCGAGTCGCATTTGCCCTGAAGCTCTGTTCGGAAAATCTTGGTATTGTGAAAAGCCTTAAGGATTTTCACACTATCCTCACTATTTTCTTTTTTCTTACGAATAGAGATCAAGGTGTCTGCTGCCAAGTATAAAGTATCACCTTCCGAAATATTTTTCATCAAGGCACTACCATATACTTTACTAATTCCTTCTTTTCCCCAAAACCGCCCAATATCACCATCAATGATGATACTATCCTTTTTGGATATTAGACGCGCATTACCCTTGGCAAACCCTATTCGATTTGTATTATCATAGTACAAAGAATCTCCTAATAGAATGTATTCTTCCGTTTCGGCCTTGGGTCGTGCATCACCTTTAGTCCTAAAATTAGAAATTTTAGTTTTGGTATTGTATTCGCCTTCGTTGGCGTACACAGTTCCATCTTTGCTCACAATCTTGGTCTTGCCTTTAAAGTAAGCCATCTTAGAAACCATGTTGTACTGTATATTATCTGAAAATATCTCCTGTTTATCTTTTTTACTAGTTAGATGCACATCGGTAGTAAAAAAAGCGATCTTACTGTTTGTATCATAAGTACCTTCTTTACTGGTCAAGATATTTTCGCTGTCTACAATCTTAGCTCCGGTATAGTAATGTGCCACCTGGCTCACTACATCGTAATCTAATGATTCAGTAGTAAGCGTCCCTTTTTCATCTACCAATACTACATTACCGCTGGCATTGGCTACCTTCTTGTTTCCATCATAAAACATGGTCGTACTGGTCACCCGGGTACCATCAGAGCCTAACATACGGGCATTGCCCAAGGCCCTTACGGTATTTTTGGTAATATTCTGCACTGCCGAATCACAATAAAGAGTGTTTCCTTTGTGTCGAATAACCACATTATGTTTTAAAATACGGAATTCGTCACCACCTTTTACCGTGCGTCCTTTCAAGGAATCGGCATTAATGATCTCCAACGGTTCTTCTTCTTCGTCTGTGTCTGCCTTTTTTTGGGCTTTTTTCTGGTTGTTTTTGGGGTCTTTTTTTCCATTTTTATTGGTTTGTGACCATCCACTTCCTACCAATCCAAAAGAAAGCATGAGCAACGATAAAGTAATTATCAAAAATTTTTGTGTCTTCAATTTTTGAATATTTTCTTAGGGCTTGTTTAAATTTTCGTTTAAAGTAGATTTTTTGATGTGTTTTGGGATTAGATGCGCCAAATTTTGAAGGAATAGCCTAGCTATTGCTGATAAATTTGACAATATATAATCCCAAAAGACGCGAAAAAGGACTAATCAATGAATTTTAAACAAGCTCTTAATTCCTACCAACTTTTACTGTACCATTGTGACCTTATCCACTAACTCTACTTGCTTACTAAAGGTTACAGTAAACTTGAATCAAATTAGGCGCAAATTTAAGCAAAAAAAACAGGTATATCGCATGCTTAACACATTGATAACTTACATCGTTGAAAAAAAAATCTTCACCTCGCAAGATAGGCTTTTATTGGCCATTAGCGGAGGAATTGATTCAGTGGTATTAACCCATTTGTTACAACAATGTCCAGAAATTTATCAACAAATAGCTTTGGCTCACTGTAACTTTCAACTACGAGGTAATGCCTCTGATGAAGATGAAGCTTTTGTGAGAGCCTTGGCCCAACAATACGCGATTCCCTGTTTTGTCACAAGGTTCGATACTTATACGTTGGCTCATACCCAAAAAGGCTCAATTCAAATGATTGCTCGCCAATTACGCTACGATTGGTTTGAAACCTTGCGCCAACAAGAAGGTTATGATTACATCGCCACGGCCCATCATCAAAACGATCTGGTAGAGACGGTATTGCTCAATCTAGTGAGGGGCACTGGCATTGCAGGGTTGCACGGTATCAAAGAAAAACAAGGGAAAGTTATTCGTCCTTTGTTATTTGCCAATAAGCAAACTATTGAGCAATATGCTTTGGAGCACAAATTACAATGGCGAGAAGATGCCTCTAATCAGGAAAATAAATACTATCGTAATCGTTTAAGAAATGAAGTGGTTCCTGTTTTGAAGGGAATGAACCCTAATCTTGAAAATACATTGGCCCAATCTGTAGAAAAAATTAGTGCAGTAGAACGTTTTTTTGAAAAAGCAGTTGAAAATATAGCCCAACAATGCCTCACGAAAGAAGATGGGGTGTTTTTTTTGAATCTTACATCTTTTGAGGGGTTAAGTGAACCGCTTATTGTTCTTTTTGAAATGCTCAAGAAGTTTGGATTTTCTTATATCCAAGTGAAAGATATTTATGCAAGCCTTGGGCAGATTTCGGGCAAGCAGTTTTTCTCAGTGACGCATATATTGGTCAAAGATCGAGGGCAATTGGTTATTACCCCGCGCAAAGCCGATGAATTATCAGAACAAATACTGATAGACACGTTGGACTTGGGGCAGGCCTATCATCAGGAGTCACTCAAATTATCGTTAGAACGTATCCCTATTACCAGTAATTTTAAAATTCCTCGTGATGCCAAAGTTGCTTGCCTGGACTGGCAAAAACTTACGTTGCCACTAAGGATTAGGCCTTGGCGACAGGGCGATTGGTTTAAGCCTTTGGGAATGAAGCAGCGAAAGAAATTGAGTGATTTTTTGATTGATCAGAAAATCCCTTTAAACCTTAAAAATCAGGTAAATGTGATGCTATCGGGGGATGATATTGTGTGGGTAGTAGGGCTTAGGGTAGATAATCGTTTTAAGATTTCGAGTGATACAACCGAAGCTTTAATTATATCAGCCAAATGAATTTTATATCACGGTTTTTAGTATCTTCATAGCTGGCGTTTAGGCAAATGTTTTAATTTCAACACTTATTATGATCAACCCTTTTAGTAGAAGTTATACCAAAGATGAATTGAGTTTATTTGAGTTTTTACAAAAGAATAAACTTTTCGCGCATTTGACTCGCAAAGAAATGTCAGAGTTTTTGCCCCATTTATATTTGAGAAATTACCAGCATAATGAAGTGATTTTTTTCCGAAATGACCCCAGTCAGGCTTTGTATCTTATAAAATCGGGCACCATTGCTTTGAAGGTGGATGTAAACGATAATTTTGAGACTTTTGCGCACATCAAAACGAATGCTTCTTTAGGGAATAATGCTTTGATAGAAAAGACCAAGCGGATATATAGCGCCATCGTAGAGTCTGAAACGGCTCAGTTGTATGTAGTGCCTCAGGTAAACATTTTGAATATTTTTGATAGTCATGTAAAAATCAAAGCCAAGGTATTTGCCTCACTGGCCGCAATTTATAATAACAACACTACTAACTTGATGAAGGCTTATCAGGCAACTTCGGGATTTTTTGACTTGGAGCAGGTGTATAAAAACCTGGAATATGGAGGGTAAGTAGGTCTCTTGTTGGTGATGCTTTGTTTATACTAAAATTATTTTTCTTCCAAAGTGTAAGAAAATACTAGTATGCACGACTGATGGATTAAAATAAGTGTTTAATTTAACTGATCTATTTACGCAATGTATCAAGTAAAACCTACCTCATTCAAAGGCAATCACGCCTTGTTGAAATACGACCAACATTTTTCAGAGATTTGCTACCAAGGCTGGAGTTTAGACCAGGCTCAGGCATCTTATCAAGGTCAAAATATTGAAATACAGACTAGTAGTAAGCAAAAAGAATCTCATGAGATTATAAAAAATGGGATTAAAATAGGGCAAATTACGCTGGGCTGTCAGATGTGGCCTTGTATCGAAGTACTTGACCAAAACCAGGTTACACAGCATTTTGTCTTACAATCTGAAGGCTTTTGGAATTATAAATATGTGCTGCATTTTGCCAACCCCAAAACTCCTGCGATTGTATTGCAACCTAAAGTCAATTGGAAAAAATTGACCACTCATTATGATGTAAAGGTAGTATCAGCTACTCCTCTTCATTTTGAAGTACCAGCATTGGTCATTTATAGTATTTATGCCATGAATATGCTAGCTAGTACAATGTAAAAGGTTTTATTTCACAAAAATGCTTCTGAGATTTAACGAATCAAATGATTTTATACGATGATAGGCATAGACATTGGGCGAGTAATTATCAGTGGGGATACTGATATCCCTAATCAGTTTTTTAGTGAGGATTATTTATCGGTTTTGCCAGTAAATCAAGCATTTGATGCTATTCGACAAATTGTAGAAAAATACGGTTCGACAAAAGTACATTTAGTGTCTAAGTGTGGGGAGCTAACTCAACAGCGTACTTTGCATTGGCTCGATCATCATCAGTTTTTTGAAACAACGGGGGTATTCCGTTCCCAGGTTTGGTTTTGCCGAGAACGCCACGAAAAGCAAGGTATTTGCGAAGCTCAAGGCATTCGCACCTTTATAGACGATCGTTTTACGGTATTGCAGCATTTGCTAGAGCTAGACAGGCTTCTTTTATTTTGCCCTTCCGAAAAGGAACTCGAGGCTTTCGAAGCAGCCCAAAAACCAGAGAAAATACAAATCGTGGATGGCTGGGAAACCGCATTGAAGGTACTTATTAAATAACCTTTTATGAAATCACCATTAGAAGAACACATTACTCAAGCCATACAAGCAGTATTGGAGCGTTTTGTGGATGCCTGGAACCAAAAAGAGGTGGAAGCCTTTGGCGAACTTTTTACCGAAAACGCCGAATTTACCGATGTGGTAGGGCAAGTAGCTTTAGGTAAAATGGCCATTAAAAAACAACACGAGTTTCCATTTACGGTGGTGATGAAACAAGCGGTACTGGAACTGAAAAACCTATATGCTCGTGCGCTCAAGTCCGATTTGGTATTGGTTTCAGGCAGTTGGAAGGTAGAAGGTAGCCTCACCCCTACTGGTAAACTTTTACCCACTCGCAATGGGGTAATTCAATTTGTGCTGGAATTGATCGCTGACCAATGGAAAATCTTGCTGGTGCATAACTCGGACAATGCGTTGCCTTATGATCGGCAAGAAGGCTTTTTATAAATACTTTACCTTTGTAAAAAATCGAATTCAAATCCACTGAAGTAAAGATAACAAGTTTATATAATTGTTTATCAGCCATTTACTAATTGCATTATACATTAAAAACATCAGGAAATGGCTCTCAATCATTTGCTCTAAGGCTTACCTATTTTAGCAGATTCATTCACTACGTTCAGAATGACAAAGTCCGTTCATTTCAAAGTGTCCGCAAGTGTACATTTTTTGTAATATTCGCGAACATGTCAATGATTTACCTCTCCACACCCTCTATGTAAAACACTGAACAACAATAACTTACAAATTATGGCATCCTAATTGGCTAATTACGGACAACAACCCAAACCATATAATCAGGGTGGTTTGAGCAAGCCTGGGTTAATCTGCTTATACCACCTTGACATCATTTGAAAATCTAAAAAGATAAGGAAAATGGATAAAGTTATTAAAAAGAAAAAGTGGACACCCAAGCGGATTTTTGGACTCGGAGGAGGCGCATTGCTTATTTTGTTTTTAGGCTTTAAGCTTATTGGTGATCCTTCTTCTAAGTTGAATGTAGACGTAGAAAAAATTACCATTGCCAATGTAGAAAAATCTAACTTTCAGGAATTTATTGTAGTAGATGGTACACTACAACCCATTAAAACGGTGTTTTTGGACATTGTAGAGGGTGGTAGAGTAGAAAAAATATTTGTAGAAGACGGCAACCGCGTTAACAAAGGGGATAGCATTTTGAAGTTTACCAATACCGCACTCCAAATTGATTTTATGAATCGTGAATCTCAATTGCTGGATATGGTCAATGAACGCCAAACCACTCAAATAAATATGCGTCAAAACGAATTGACAGCGCTTAACCAATTGGCTGATATTGAATTTCAGCTAAAACAAGCCAAGCGCAACTATAAACGTGATTCTCAATTGATGTCTGGTCAAGCGGTATCTAAGGATGTGTATTATCAATCTAAAGATAATTTTGACTACCAAAAGAAAAAATTTGAGCTGGCGCGTAAATCTGTCAATCAAAATACTATTTTACGAACCGAAAGGCTCAATCAACTGGATGCGTCTATCCAACGAATGCAACGCAACATCAATCTTTCGCAAAAAACCTTGGATAACCTTTATGTAATTGCGCCCATTAGCGGACAGTTGTCTACGCTCAAAGCAGAAGTAGGAGAATCTAAATCACCAGGGGAAAATATTGGACAGATTGACAACTTGGATGGCTTTAAACTGAATGTATCTATTGACGAGCATTATATTTCTAAAATTTATGCGGGTCTCAAGGGGTCGTTTGAGTTTGAAGGAAAAAACTATGCATTGGTTGTCAAGAAAATTTATCCTGAAGTACAGTCTGGGGAGTTTAAGGTAGATATGGAGTTTGAAGGTGCAATGCCTAAGAATGTACGAAGAGGGCAAACTTTTCAGATTAAGCTGCAATTAAGTACTGCCAATAAAGCGGTATTGATTCCAAGGGGCGGGTTTTATCAGGTAACTGGCGGCGGATGGATATTTGTAGTAGACCCAAGCGGTGATGTGGCCGTAAAACGTAATATCAAATTAGGAAGATTGAATCCGAAACATTACGAAGTGATAGAGGGACTTAAGCCTGGTGAAAAGGTGATTGTGTCGTCTTACGAAGGCTACGAGAAAATTGATGAACTAGTGCTTCGCAAGTGAAAAGCTTTGTAGTCCATAGTCCACGGTCCATAGTTTTTGGTTCGTAGTTCGTAGTCAGGAGTTAATAGCCTTCTGTTCGTGGCGCAAAGTGGAGATCATTTATAATTGACCGTTCACCATTGACTGTTAAAAACATAATTCATCAATTAATAATTTATAATTAAGAAAAAACCATATAAACCATATTACAAAATTGTAGTATAACGCTACCTAAACTTTTAAAGCAATGATACAAACCAAATCTCTCAGTAAAATATATACTACTGACGAAATAGAAACCACGGCACTGAATAGTGTAAATCTTAAAATAGATGGTGGTGAATTTGTGGCCATTATGGGGCCTTCGGGGTGTGGTAAGTCTACCTTGTTGAATATTTTGGGACTACTGGATAACCCTAGTAGTGGAGAGTTTTACTTTTTGGATAAAGAAATCAGTGGATTTAGCGAAAAGCAGCGAGCCGATATGCGTAAAGCGAATATTGGGTTTGTATTTCAGAGCTTTAACTTGATTGATGAATTGACAGTGTTTGAAAATATTGAGTTGCCTTTGATTTACCTAAAAGTACCTGCTTCGGAGCGTAAAAGACGGGTGGAGGAGATTATGAATAAAATGGAGATTATGCACCGTAAGAAGCACTTTCCTCAACAACTTTCGGGAGGGCAACAACAAAGGGTAGCTATTTCCAGAGCAGTAATTACCAAACCTAAACTGATACTGGCGGATGAGCCTACCGGAAACCTGGATTCTAAAAACGGGGAAGAGGTAATGAACTTGTTGACTGAATTGAACGGCAATGGCACCACCATTGTAATGGTAACGCACTCTTCGCTGGATGCCGAGTACGCTCACCGCATCATCAACTTGTTTGACGGACAAATCGTAAGCGAACACAAAAACGAAAAAACTTCTTAAAGAAGTACTTAAACATACTTTACCTCAAAGCAACCTTTCAATAACTTTGGAAGGTTGTTTTTTATTTTATGGCAACTAAACAAGTATATTGAGTCAATGATTATAATGTTACATACTTTTTCATAAATTAGCTTGGATATACAACATTTAGATTATTCAAAGGGCAACACTTGTTTTCAATGAAGGCATTGTATGATTTTTTTATTACAAATTTCAGGAAGAGTGAGGATCAGCTAAAACTGACCAATCCTCAGCTGTTGCTTAATCTCCAGCTCATTGCTATTTTATTTAGCCTCGTCTACGCATTGGTTTGTTGGCTTATAGCATACACCCCTGCTTTTTATTTAAACCTTGGACTTGCCATTATATTCGCTTTGTCCATGTTTCTCTTGCGTACTTTTCTAAATATTCACTTGATTACCCACGTCTTTATTGGGGTTTGTTTGCTGGGCCTTATCGGCTTTAGTTATTTATCAGGAGGCATTTATTCCATTGTTTTACCCTGGTACTCATTCATCCCAGTAGTGAGTTTTTTACTGATCAATCTCAGAACAGGTTTCATATGGTTAATCATCAGTGTTTTCACCATTATAGGATTTGTTATTATAGGCGAAACGCCCAATTACTTGCCACATCAATGGCGATTTGTGTATACTACTTTTCTCAATATTGGGCTGGTGGTTATCATTGCCTGGGTTACGAGCTTGTTTAGCCAAACCAAAGATAAGTCGCAGACAATGTTAAAGGAGCAAAACCTGGAGTTGAAAATTCAAAAAGAAGAAATGCTGGTACAAAACGAAGAGCTTGTACAACAACGCGAAGAAATTATTGCTCAACGGGATTTTATAGAGGAAAAAAATCGGGAAATGCAATTTCTGAACAATAAGCTGGGGAGTAGCGAAAAAGTACTCAGAAAAGCGGTATTATCGTTGAAAGATTCTCAGAAAAAAATTCAGGAAAAAAATATAGCGCTCGAACAAACTGATAAATTTATTCAGAAAAGTATTCAATCGGCGGTTACAATCCAAGAAGCGATTTTACCCTATAGGCAAAAGCTAGATGAGCTACTCAAAGATTATTTTATCATTTATCGCCCCAAGGATAAGGTTTCTGGTGATTTTTATTGGCTCAATAAAATTGAAAATAAAACAATACTCATTGCTGCCGACTGCACTGGTCATGGAGTGCCAGGTGCTT